>JAHLFB010000041.1 GCA_018884025.1 Candidatus Phocaeicola faecipullorum | reverse complement strand
TCTTTATACATTCAATTTAAAAACAGATGAAAACAGTAATTACATTTATCTTTTTATTAGCTTTATCCGCTTGCAGTGCCAAGCCTGATAAGGTTGCCAATCTCTTTACAAAAGAGGAACGGGAGCAGTATGTAAACACATTATCCTTATATCTTCAAGCAGATTCCAGCTTGATTGCAGAAAGGAATCGGTTCTTCCAACTCTTATTGAAACACATGGATGCAGAAGAAACAGATTCTGCTTATTACATGGAGAACATAGCCCATGTGGATTCAGTCATTCATAAGGCTATCGGATTAGTGGAACGAGGCAATGCAGATGATTTGCTTTCCTTGCTTGAAAAGGAAAGGAATAATATCTATGCCCATCCATGCAACACCATAGATAATGAGATTGCATTACACAATATGCTTATCCAACTCTACAACAAGACTTATAAGGAGAACACGGATGAATACTACTCCAAGATTATAGATTTGGCAGAATACAGTAAACTTCATATTCTTGGATTACTTGATAATGAGCAGTACATACCATATTACATACATAACCAGACTTCTTTAGTAGATTTATATATGTGTGCCAACCGTCATGCAGACGCCATAAAGACAGGTAAAGAACTATGCGAATTTACTAAGGATAAAGACAATGGCATACATATCAGGTGTGTCCTGTTATTGGGAAGCCTTTATAAAGAGTTAAATATGACAGAACAACAGGACAGTTGCATCAACAGCGTCAAGCATTTGCCTGAATTTAAAGCAATTTATGATGATTATATGAAGCAATAAAAGTTGTCTGATTTTTCTTCCTGATGCTCTTAAAAAAGAGAGATGAAACAATTTAGAAATTGGACATGAAAACAAGAGAACTTTTTTAGAAGAAAGTCTATTTTATAGGGTGATTCAGAAAAAAGTACCACTTACTGAAAAAGCCACTTTATTTCATATTTCAGAAATTAGAATATGGCGGCTTTTCAAGTGTTTAGAAACATCTGAATAAGATGTGCTTATATGATTGATTCTCTTATTATTACTTGCATAGTCCAACCGAATTTGCTAACTTTACACCGAGATAATAAACATATTCATTAACAATTACAAGTCGTTTAAACCCATGTTTAAACCAAGTGAGTAGACAATAAGATTACGAGTGATTCTTGCAACTCTACTGATTCATAAAGTGCCATAGCTCAGTTGGTTGCATCCAAAAGTGAGCGTCAGCGAGCTTTCGGATGCCGAAGAAGAGCAAAGGACTGAAAATCCTTGTGTCCCCGGTTCGATTCCTGGTGGCACCACCCAAACAAAAGTCAAATCGCTAATTCTCACGGAGTTAGCGATTTTTCTTTTAGTCCCTACAGGGCGTAGTCACTATAATAGTCACTATCTAAATCGCTATAAACCACGATAAATCGGCTTGATTAAACGGTATTAAAAAGTAGCGTTTAATTTTAAATCCGATTAAACTCTACATTAAATCCTCCGCAAAATAATAGTGACTATCGGCGTGGTGCGTTGAGATAGTCACTATTTCATTCTTACATTGTAAGCCGTGTGCCCGACTGACGATCGTCGATGTCGTCGTAGCGGGAGCGGTTGCCGACTTCGTGCTCGCGCTTGTAGCCGGATGAGCCGGAACTTACATTGAGGGAAGATAGTGCGTTGGCAAGGTTTAATGTGAACACTTGCGAGATTTCCGGGGAGTAGTCCTGTGGTCGGGAAGGGAGAATACGGACTCCGGCTTTTGATTGGGTATTCTGTTTTATTCTGTCTTTAACCGCCTCGGCATCCTTTCGAGTAAGATGCAGCATGGCTATTGACAGCAGGAAATCCTGTCGGGCCTGTTCGTCAGTATGGAGCGAACGGAACTTGGCTTCTTCCTCGGGAGTTAAGTCTATCAATGGAATATAGCCGTCTGTCAGTACTACGCGGAGGCAGTAGTTGCCGTTTCTATGTTTGACAACTGCCATGCCTTTTATCCTCTCTTGATGGTTGTATATAGGATGGCGCATGAGATATTCGGTTAATATCTCCTCGGAGAACATCGTGGCTGCTATTGTCAGACCTACATCCTCGCGCTCGTCATCTTTCACGCCGTTATACCATGCGTACTGCCTCTGTGAGATTGGCTTGCGGTACGTCGAGCCGTCTTTGACATTGATGAGCATATAGTTCCCTTTGCCGTCTTTGCCCACCTCGACAGTGAACAGGTCGCGGTACACGTCAAGCGGCGACGGTTTCCTTTGCGGCTTGATGGCGAAATCAATAAGCTCCGACAGTTTTATCACCTTGCTGCCATCGAAAGCTATCTTTTCGGCATGGTCGATTATACTGTAGCCTCTCACCCTGCCGTCCTTGTCCTTCTGGAAACTGATGTCTATGCCAAACTTTGTCTTGAGGACATCAATGAGAGTCTGTATGCGCTGGCAGTTCTCCTCGCTCAACGGCTTGCCGTGGTTATCAAGTATTTTGCGGATGTCGGTGTTCAGTTTTGCTTTTACCGGCTTTCGCTTCTTACCTTTTGACACTTTGACATTATCAACACTTTGACATTTTCCATCGGCTATCTCACTCTTGTATTTCCGGATTATGGCGCGAAGCTGCGTAGCGCGGTCTTTGCGCTTGGGGCTGTTCTTGGTGATTCGATTGAGAATGTCGCTGATGGCGATATTCCCGGCATTGCCGCCACACTTGAACAGACGGTAGTCATCGAGCGATTTCTCTATCTTGTAGCCGTGAGCCTTAACTATATTGGCAAACTGCCCCTCCGTTTCGTAGTCGTAGCCGAAAATACGCTCTATGTCTTTACTGATGTCAGGCGCGAGTATGCGGTTGGCACACTCGTTAAGCCTGCGCCTGTCCTGATGGTCAGAAATGGCATAACCGTTAGGCTTTATTCTCGTTGAGAGAATATGCACATGATTGTTGCCGGTATCATGATGGGCGTAAACAAAATACGGCTGACGGGCATAGCCCATCCCCTCCATAAGCTCACGCGCGAAGTCGGTGAGTTCTTCCGGCGACATGGCGCGTCCTTTCACAGAGGCCGACACATGGAACTGAAAACGTGTCGTCTTTGTATTGCCATAAGTCTTAGAGTTTTCTTTCAGATACCTCTCGACTTCTGCCGAGGCATCAAGGCCGAAACGGTGCAGCGTCTCGACATTGTGGCGCAACGCCTCGCTGACGTTCTCCATCGCCATAAGGGTTGCCACACCATCAGCAATCTTTTTCTCGTTATATCGAGCGCCGGGGAAACCGCCGCCGGACACATCGTTGAGCTTCTTGACTATCATTTCCCTGATATTATCATGTTATAGAGGTAAGTCAGCATCTGCCGGATTTTATCGGTATCCTCGCAAAACTGACCGAAGGGAAGAAGATCTGCCGCCCGCAACGAGTAAGGACTCATTTTCTGCTGTTCGTTGATGTGCTTTGCAACCTGATTTGTGTTGGTACCGGTCCGTTCTATGAGCTTGATAGCGGACTTGATCAAGGCAAACATCCGGGGATTATCGTGGTCGGTAATCGGCTGCTCTTCATATTTGAGTGTGACGCAGCGTACAAACGCGCTTAGGTTGCCATCGGTATATCTGTCGGCTCTTGACTGTATTTCTGCGTGTGTCTGCGAATCGACACGTATTTTTATAGTAATGGATTTTTTATCCGTCATAGAGATTGACTTTTTAAGATAGATTGGTTTGATAGATTGGTGGATTGAATATTTGATACAATGAAGGCTGTGTGACTTGATGACTTGGAACCCTGATGTCTTGATGACCTGGTACCTTGATGATAAAATACCTGAATGTCTCAATCATCTGATTACCCAATGCTCCGTTACCCGATGATACATTATCCAATGACTCATTATAACTTATCCCATGTACCGATTATCCGATGTACCGATGACCGATAAACCGAAGTATCACGGTTCATGATAAACGCGATGCTGAATAATCTATCAACCGCAGATTTTCAGTCTATCATCATTCATTTTTCAGTCTATAATCGTTCACGGACAATGTATCATTAGACAAAAGACTGCGAGTTTCGAGCTGGATTGACCCTCCCCTCGGGGGAGGCGGGATTGCCGTTGTGGACACAATCGGCATATCTTGCAAAGCAAGGTCGATACTCCAAATCAGGCGTGAGTAACCGGGGTGTCTCAGTCAGTTCGACCTCGGTCGAAAATGTCATAATGTCAAAAGTTCATAGTGTCAGCGCATGCGTCATATTTTATGATAGCAACCGTGTGACTTTTTCTTCACGAATCCTCGGCCTCCGTCTCTCAGGAATCTCTTGACCGAGGATTCAGAGATTCCGAGTTGCAGAGCTTCCCGGACAGCTTCTGCCGTGGTGAACGAATCCCTGAGGTTTCCGAGTAACTCGGTGAACCGGTTGTCGAGGATGCCGGTTTCAATCTCCGGAGCAATCCGGCTCTCCATGTTTCTGAAATATTCGGTGAGCCTTATGGCGAGTTCGGCAGTTTTCGGTTCAATTTCATTCATTCCCGATTCTCCACAGATACCGTGCATAATCTGTATGACCAGACAGAAGCGGACGAGATAAGTTTCCAGTTTGCCGCACAACGCCCTGACAGCATCCGAATCCGTTTCAGCATAGGCTTTGTTATTGACCTCGTCTTTCCATTGAATTACGCGGAGCTTCGCCTCTTGGGAAAACATTAGCTCTATTGAGGTTGCTTTTCCCTCTTGGTCTGTTGAAGGAGTGACTGTTACCACCTTTCGGATAATTCGCTCCCATTCTTCAAGAACGCCGTCCGGCATGGCGGTGTCGTTCCACGACGGCATCTTGTCAATTTCGGGATAGACTTTCAGAAAACGTGATGAAAAGCCATTCATCATTCGCTTGCCGCCGAACTGTTCGCCCAAACGCCCGGGCTGCGTAGAGCCGATAATCGAACAGTAGGGATTGGAGAGGAAGATATGCTCGTTGCTTGACTTTCGGCTGTACTTGAAAGGCGTGCCGCTGAACAGACTGAGAAAGTAGCCCTCGTCCGAACCGTTATAGCGGTTGAAATTGGAAAGAAGGCTGTCTATCTCATCCTTGTAAATCAGCACTCCGCGTGGATTGTCGCGCAACGCTCCGATAAGAGCCTCTACGGTCGAGTCAACCACCACATGGCATTTTCGCTGAGGCATCTTCATTTCTTCAGGTAGAGAATATCTCTCACGCTGCTTTGCCGACATGCGTTCCCACCGGCGGAAGGTTTCCATCTCCTTACAATATAACACGTCATACTCTCCGTCGAGTTTGAGAAGAGGTGCGACCGCCTGTTGCAAAGGCGGAGTCTTGCCGCAGCTCGGCGAGCCGACAAGCACCATGTAGATTATCGGTCGGCTTACCCACCCGGTCATGAAGCGGACTGACCATGTGTTGCCCATAGCAGCCGCGAATACCGTAAGGAATGAAGCCGCTGTGAAATCAACATTATAGTTCTCATACTCCTCAAGAGCCTCGATGATGTCTCGGATAGCTTTCGGGAATATCTCTAAAGGGAAAGAAGGAGTTTCGGCAGTTTTACCGGAAACGCTGGTAAAGGCAATGCTATCCTCCTCGATCAATCCACATCCGGCTTCCAATGGAACGCGTGGATGGTTGTAATAGCCATTCGCTTTCATGGTGCTTGGATATTGATGTTACGTTGTCCGAGAGCTTTGCGTACCTCATATTCCGGATACATAATCTTGTTGCCGGTCTTGACAGGTTTGAGGATTCCTTTGTTCGCCCAATGCCATAGTGTTGCATCGCACACTCCGAAAAGTTCCTTGACTTCGGTTTTGGTGAGCATTCGTTCCTTCTTTGCAGCCTCTACCATTGAACCGAGTTCATCCTTTGCCCGACGGATCAGGTCTTCGGAAAACGCCTTGAGGTCTTCGGCGCTCATCTCTACCTTGACGTGAGCGCGACCTTCATTGAGAATATCTAAAAGATCTTGCATATTTATGTCTATTGCCATCATTTTTTGGGCGCCTCCGCTGACGGCTTAAGACGGAAACGCCACCGCTCCGAAATGGAACGATGGCGCAAAAGTATAGCGTAATTTCTTGGATTAAAAAGAATTGGCGATTCGTTAAGTTCGCGAACTCTAAAACGAATCAAACGAATTGAAAAGAGGCTATTTCAGTCTACTCCATCAGTGCTGATTCGCAAAATATCAGTCTTTATAGAATCAATAGCGAAGCGATGTTCAGGCTCGTCTTTGATGAATTGCTTGCGATTGGGGGATAAGCCTTGGAGTGTGCTTACACTCTTCTGTACCTGACGGCCGCCGACTATTTTGCATTCAGGGAATGTGGCGGATAGTATCCCGACAAATCGCTTGACAGGTGTTGACGGAGCCAGTTCGCCAGACTCGACAAGTGCGACATATAAGTGTGCGATGTCAACGCCACGGATATGTGTTTCTATCCATTTGCCAATGCGCTTAACAATCTCACTGTCGTGAGATGCCAAAAGGGAAAGAAGGTCATGGGGCAATTCCGTATTCTCCGTAATTTTAGCGGTCGGTTTAGATTCGTCGATGTCCTCCAACGCCCAATCAGCCAAATTGCCGTTATCGATACTTTTTCGATAATCAAGATACTCCTTCAAATCCTTGCGCGAGCGTCGTTTGTCTTCAACTTCCCTCGCAAGAAATGCCTTCAGGAACTTTGCAAGCTGCCACTGGTACTGTTTGTTGTCAATCGACAGTGCCGCTTCCTCAATATTATCCACCATCATTTCAGAAGAGCGTCCATATTTGAGCCATGCGGCAAAGGGCAACCGGTATTTAGCCCATTCACTCCCTTCTGCCTGTTCGCCAAATATCTTCTCAGCAAAATCCGACTCTTGAAGAATCTTCAAAAGCTCATCCAGGTCCATATTGTCAAGGTCAATCATATTCTCCAGCCGTTTTTGGAACTCCGGCGACGTATTAAACGCAGCCGAACCCAACAGAAACACCTCCAGCAAGTCCGCTTCGCCCATCGCCGCAGCAAACTCGCCATACTCCTGAGGATGTTCCTCCATCCACGCCTTCATATCAAACTTCTCCCTTCCAGAGATATTATTCTCGTTGCCATTATCCATATATCGTGTGTTTCGTTTGTCTTGTAAAACAATAAACTCACAACAAATTTCGCATATTTTCGCCATTTAACTGCTATGTATAGACAAAAAATCTGATAACTCACAATATATTCTCACATTATCCTACCTTGGATTATGTATGAGTGATAGCTAGAATTCGCTCTAATTGTCATAATATATGGCTCTAATTCATGGTGGCATTATACTGATCCGATATGGCTGGCACACCAACTGTACTGACCAACTGCGCCAGCCGCAATATATATATGTTTATCAGATTATTCGCTTGTCAACTCAGAAAAATTCACTAATTTTGCATTGTTGAATACGGATTTATATAGCATAATTGCTTTATGCATACTAAGACACGATATGAAGAAAGCGCTTAAGAAATATTCATGGATAATAATATCAATAATTTCAGTTGTTTCGCTGGAATCAATGTATGCATCTCCAAGCGGTAACACGGAGAGTGTATATTATTGTACTGGGCCAAAATCTAAAAGATATCATATCGCCAAAGATTGTAAAGGACTTGAGCATTGTTCTGGTGAAATAAAGAAGTGCTCAAAAATTAATGCTATAAACAAAGGTCTAACACCCTGTCGATACTGTTATAAGAAATGATTGAAATCTATAGAGATTCTTTTGGAGTACCACACATCGTTTGTGATGATTTCAATGATGGGGCAAGAGCAACGGCTTTATGTCACTGTGAAGATGATTTCTTTTCTATTCAATTATGGTTGCTGGCTGTTAATAAAAAGGCCGGGCGCTTTGACGACTGGGATGGCGTTTATCTCGACTTCTTATACGAATTCTTCAATATAGAAAAAGCTGTATCAAAACTTAAGGCCCAAATATCTAAAGAATATTTATCAGCAGTGTCATACTATTGCAACGGCATTAACGAATATGCCGAAAGTCACTCTGATCAAATACTTGACACCGGGATATTCCCAGTATCAGCCGATAAGGTTATTGAAGCTCAACATCTGTTAGAAATTGTTGGAATTCAACTTGATAAACCATATTCTTACCTGAGGGGACCTAAAAAGAGAAGTAAAGGATTCCCAAACAAGGAAGGATCGAACATCTTGGCAGTGTCAGGGAATCATACAAGATGCGGCAATAGTATCATAGCAATTTCCCCTCATCAACCGCTTGAGGGTATTTTTTCGTTCTATGAGATTCATTTATTTTACCGAAAAAGCGGGTGCGAATTATTCGGATTTATCTTGCCCATAACCTTTACGATTTTTATGGGGACAAATTTCAAGGTAGCATGGGGCACAACTGCAAGTTATCCTGATATGTATTCTGTATACAAGGTTGGCTTAAAAGGTGTGTTTAATAAGAGACTTAATGTAACAGAAGGGCTTATTCCATTGAATAGGAGTGCTTATTTCAATTACACCCTGTTATATGGAAAGTTCCCGGCTCCGATAGTAAAACAATATTTCACAACACCGGACGGTAAGCCTATTGTCAAGATAAACCATCGTTATTTTTTGATTGACATTCCATTGATTGGATATAAATTAGGAACGGAATTGAATTATAGGATATCTCATGCCCAAAGCAATAATGAGATACTTGCATTAACGCTTGATTACGGATATCCTTATCTAGATCTGGTTTCTATCGATACAAAAAATAATATCCTATATGTTCATAATAGCCATGAGCCAATACGTGCATCCGAAGATGAATATATGTCTGACATTCTAAGCCTTGACAGCCTGACCCAGCTTGATAATGGCTTTGAGGATGGAATGTTTTATATAGAAAATCCGAAATCCGGTTATATATGCAGTGCAAATCAGTCTCCTTTGAAGACTGATAATGATTGCAGAAGATTCAATAAAAATGGACTTCATTATTATAATGATAATTCAAGATCCACAAGAATAAAAAATTTGCTGGAGACGGAGATTGCCAAAGGTAAAATCGATCTGGAGACTCTTGCGAATATTTTTTCCGATACGAGGGTTATCCTTCCGATAGTTCGTGGTATAGATTTTTCTGTAATCTATGAGGTGGTTGCGCATGGCAATAGAGGGTTTCTGCTTGACATATTGCAAAAATGGGATGGGGAAGCAGATATAATGTCTGAAGGAGCTGCCGTATTTGCACTTCTATTCTATAGATACAAGGATATGTATTATACATATCATAAGAACCCGGATACAATCAAGGTAGCCTCTGCATCCGAAATCAATGAATGTCTTGACTGGGTATCGAAAAGATATGTCAAAGGAATGACTCTTGGAAGCATTCAATTTATCAAACGCGGTTCGGTGTCAAAGCCAATCGGAGGTATTCCGGATTCTGTAAATACAATTCGTTCCTATTTTGAGAAAGACAAACTCGTAGCGGAAGAAGGGTGTGCGTTCAGAATGCTGATAAATCTGAATGAGAGAGATATACGTACATGCCATCCTTATGGGACATCTTCGGATGAAGCTGCAGAGCATTATACATCTCAACTTGACTTATTTCTAAATAATGAATATAAACAGTTGAGACCAATGACATACTATAAACAAAATTACAAATCTAAAATGATAATCAAATAATGACAAACGTTCCTACTTTTATGATGAATATCCCGTCATCATATGATACTGCTGTACGAAACAATGTATGGATGGAGGAATATGACGATGAGGATATTATTGTAAATAAACCCAAAGCGATACGTGAGATGTGGGAGGTTTATTCATTTCTTGCCTCCCAAGGCTTTGTATATCTATTGCCTACACCCATTGACTGTAAACTGCAGGATTTGGTTTTTGTGGCGAATAACGGAATCGTACTCCAGCATACGCCCATATATATTGGGTCTAATTTCAAAGCAACCAACCGTATAGGCGAGGAGGTGATTGGAATGAGATTCTTTGACTCGTTGGGATATAAGACAATCCGCTCACCATTTGAATTTGAGGGAGAGGCCGAACTTAAATACCTCAGAGACAATATCTATATAGGAGGATATGGAATTCGCTCGGATAAGCGTGCTTACGAGTGGATGGAGTCGGAATTTGGAATGAACATTATTAAGCTTGAGCTGAAGGACCCGAAGAACTACCACCTCGACTGCACGATATTTCCTCTCACAAACGAGAGTGTGATAGTGGCGGTAGACTCTTTCACGAAGGAAGAGATCAAGAGTATAGAAAAAGTGGCTGATATAATCCCCATTACCATGGATCAGGCACATACCGGACTCACCAACTCGGTAAGGGTCAACAATTATCTTCTGAATGCATCCGATATCGACTTTCTGTCGAAGCGTTCTGAGGATTACAGATATGAATCGGATAAAAACCGCAGGCTTGAGCAGATTGCTGCGGACAATGCTATGGAGGTGTGCTATTTCAATCTTGAGGAGTATATGAAAGGCGGCGGTCTGCTGTCATGCTTGGTCCTTCATGTGAATTATGAAAGAATGCTGACAAAACTAATCTGAAATTATGGCAGAAGCAATTTCCCAATGGCGGAAGAGGATAAAAAGCATCACACGGGACTGTACTGTAGACTATTTGTCTTCAGAGTTCTGTTTCAGGGATCCTATCAGGCCTATTAAGAACAATTCCGGAATAATATATTCGCCTGCTGATGGAATAGTGATAGATGTATCCAAAGTGGATTCTGTGGATCAACTTATATACACCAAAATGGGGAATGTGTGCCTGTCGTCACTGTGCCATGGCATGATAGAAAACGGCAACTATACCTGCGTATCGATATTCCTTACATTTTATGATCCGCATATTGTCAGAATGCCGTTTGACGGAGTAGTTTCTCGTAAAGACTTACCGCCATACTATGTTCTGGACCATCCGATGCTGGATTTCGAGAACACTATCATTAACGGCAGGATTTCTGAAATAGACCGTAGGGAGATAGGGACCTTTGCCTTTAATCAAAGATCCTTGTTTGAGATTTTCTCTCCGATGATCGGCCGGAAGCTATTTCTGCTTCTCACTGCTGATTACGATATTGATACTATAGTCAGTTTCTTCACGGGCAACAACCGTCCGCTGAAACAGAACCAGCGAATAGGTCAGATCAGATATGGCAGCATGGCCACTCTCATTATTCCATCTGATATTAAGTTTTCTCCATGCGTCAGAGAACTTGTGCATGTCGAAGCCGGTATTGACCCTATATTTATGTCTGATGAGAAATGAAGATCTCAGGTTGGATGCTATTGCACGACTTGCCGCCCCGGTAATAATAAGTGAGTTTTTGGAAGAAGCCCTGATTGTGACAGACTCCATACTGCTCTCTTATATGCCGTCGGTATATCTGGCTTCTGTAGGAATAATAGATGCTATTCTTCTCATTATTTTAGCCTATGGCATAGCCTTGAATGATTCGTATCAGAATTATTTTGCAAGATATAGAGATAAAAATATTGTGGAGGTGATTGCGGTTTTCAGAAAAGCATGGCTAAAATTCGGAATATCCGGAATAGTTGTTTCTCTATTTGTAATCCTGCTTTCATCATTTGGCGCAAGATTTCTCGGGGACAATGACGTGATTGAGTGTGTTGGGCAAGTAATATGGTTTATCTTGCCCTTGGCGTTATGTTCATATATATCTATGTGGCTCAATTCATTTTTAATGGGATTGGGGCATTATCGGCTGCTGGCATGGATATCTATATGCTGCGTTGTCCTGAATGGCGTATCTGGCTATGTTCTGCTGTTTAAGGTCTCGACGCATTTTAATCCGACAAGTATTGTTTTACTGACTTCGGCATTGTCTGAGCTTTTCGCAATAATAATGATGGGAGTATATGTATTGAGGCGATATGTGCCCTGGAAATTCGATGTTCCTATCAGACATAACAGGTTGCTGTCCCGCATATTCTCGTATGCGTCAGTATATCCAGCTATATCAGAGATTGGCTTCCATGTAGGTTCTCTTGCCCTTTTCTTGTTTTGTTCATATTTCTTCCCTAATAATCAAGTCGCGCTTTTGACATTAATCTTTTCATATTGGGGATTGATTCAGGTTCCGGTTGATGCACTGCAGGAAATCACTTTGAATTATTTTGCTGAAATATATAGTAAAAAGCAATCCGGCAAGTTTTCGCCATATTCACAGATGTTAATCAGATTTTCAAGAATCTGTTGTGTCATACTGTTTATTATTATTGCGGTTTCGGATCTTGTATTAGAGGGGTGGTCGGTTTATAAATGCTTGGGGCTATGTATCGTGTTCGTGATTTCTTTGTTCGCTTGTGGGACGGAAGTATTTAATACTTCCTTGATTGTTAGATTAAAGAACGACTCTTACATAATCAGCAAACTTATTTTTGGGGTGATATCTTGTTTGTTAATTATAATTGGTAGATTTGTAATTGGAATAGAAAATGTTTTAGCCATACTAATTCCATTCCTATTGGCTCAATTGGCAGAAAACGCATATTCGTCATATAGAGCCCGGAAAGCATGGAAGTAGAACATCGTTATATTTGTATATTAGCATAACTGAGCAAAAGAAAAACTGCAATAATTATACTTTTCTTTCATGTCATAATCGGTGGTCTACATTCAAAGATGGAACGAGAAAGTCAAGGACGGGCTTGTACTATATTCATCGCCCCATTCGAGGCCACCGCAACCAGAGCATCGCGTTACATCTGTCAACAATGCAACGAAACGTCGCTTCCATCTCCGACGCAAATTCTGCATCACCCATTCCTGAGAAAGGATTTCGCGATTCCATGCTCCAACTATTACAAATGTGTCTGTATCGACAATGAGTCCTTCCATTTCTTAGGCTCAATTTGAGCAGCAAAATTAGATTTTTTATTAAATCACCAACCGACACCTAATATATTGCGTAATATATAGACAATCAGCAGCTTTCTTGTTGTGAAAAACCCCTTTGACTTTTATGGACAAGGCGTCAGTTATTCTTGTTGATGAGGTTGACGATGACTTTAACCATTGTGTCCTTTTCCTCAGTGCGGCTTTCTGCTATCATAAGGGTAAGGGCGACGAGGGTGTTGTCGGCAATGCGCTTTGTGCCGTCTTCGTTGTAGAGAATGCCATTGCCGTTGAGGAACCACAGGAACAGTGTGGCGGCAATGCGTTTGTTGCCGTCACTGAACGAGTGGTTTTTGGTAACGAGATACAGGAGCATGGCGGCTTTCTCCTCCACTGAGGGATAGAGGTCAACGCCTCCGAAAGTCTGGTAAATCTGACCGATGGAGCTTTTGAAGGAATCATCTTTTTCGTTGCCGAACAATGTGCTACCTCCAAATTTCTCATGTAACTCGCGGATGACTTCCATGGCGTTTTCGTAGGTGGCATGAAACGACTCTCTACCGGTGGTGTCCTCAATCTTCAGTTCCTGATAGTCGTAGCGGTCAAGGGTGTCGAGGGCGTATGTGTAATCGACGACAACATCAAGCAATGAACGGCTATCCTCCGTAAGCCTTTCTTGATTCTGGATTGTGCGGCCAAGCACTTTTACCAACTGACTCAGTTCGTCATATTTCTGCGCAGCTATGCGTTCGTTTATAGCATAGCCTTGAAGAAGATACTGCTTCAATATCTTATTCGCCCAAATGCGGAATTGAGTGCCACGTTTGGATTTAACGCGATAGCCAACAGAGATAATAACATCAAGGCTGTAAACTTGAGTCGGCTTGTACTTCGACAGAGTATTATGCAAAATTTGCATATTACTCTCTTTCTCCAGCTCGCCTTCCTTGAAAACATTAGAGATGTGGCGGGCAATAACTGACTGATCTTTGTCAAAGAGTTCGGCCATCTGCCCTTGGCTCAACCATACGGTATCATTCTGAACTGTCACATCAATCGACATATTTCCGTCGGGTGCCTGATAGATTACGAGCTGTGAATTATTTGTTTCCATATTCAAAATTACAATTTATATTTTGATTTGTAGCTGTTTCTGAGTAATAATAGTTAAAATACTTCCGTTTTACTGCCATTGGCGATAGCGTTAATCTCGTCGGCAATTTCATCGGAGGAGAGTTTGATGTAGTCCATGAAGGTCTTTTGCGTTTTGTGGCCGCTGACGTGCATCATCTGGACTATGGAGTATTTGTGGGTGAGGTACATGTTGGTTATTCCACTGCGGCGGGCTGTGTGGGTAGTCACGCACTTATAGCGGGGCATTATCACCTCTCCCTTTTCGTTGTGCTCGACAACGAGCTTGCCGTCCTCCACCAGTTTCTTCTGCTTTTGAGTAAGCTTGGTTACTACCATCCTGGCTAAGTCGGGCACTTTACCGGACAGCTCCTTTAGAATCTCCTTTATGTAGCGGTTGAGTATCACGTCAACAACATAAGGGAGATTGTAGTCGTATTTTTCGCATATAGCCTTTAGGTTGGGATTCATTATAGGAATCTTTACCTCGTTGCGGGTTTTCTTCTGAATGAGGCGTATTACCGGTGTTCCTTTGGCAGTAGTGGTGAAACAATCCTTGTCGATGTCGTTGTAATCGCTCACGCGCTGACAAGTGTAGCACCCGACAAGAAATATATCGCGCACCTCTTCCTGCTTGCCTGACAATGGCATTTCATACAATGCCTGAAGCTCTGCCTCGGTAAGGTAGATTTCGATAGCCTTGTCTTTCTCTTCAATTTTCTTTTTTGCGAAATATTGCAGGGCACGGTCATTGTTGTGGATTCCGTCTGCATAAGCGTAGCTGATAATTGCACGGAGATCAACCAGATATTTATTCTGCGCAGTCACCATATAATCTTTCTTCTCCATAAAATTCAGGAATTTGGTGACGAACGCACGGTCTACGTCATACCATGTGTTGCGATGCTTTCTGTCAAACAAGTCATAGAGCTTCCTAAAGCTATTCCATGCCTTCACAGTGCCGGGCGCATATCTATCATGACCATTAAGCCTGGCACCGCTCTTGATTTCATTGCAAAATCGGTCTATGAAATTCCATATTTTGGCGCGTTCAGCATCGATGCCTTCCTTTATCAGACGTTCCTGCTCTTCCTTTATGCGTTCTTCCTCGCGTTGCCGTTCCTCCTCTTCACGCTTCGCTTTCATTATGGCTTCTGCCTTTTTCGGATTGGCGATAGCGAGGATTTCGGCCTCAACATGCGACTTGTCGAAAGACATGCCTTCGACTTCCGATTTTACTACCAGTTCAATCCTATTGAGTGAGTCGTGTAAATTAAAGTTCGCCCTTTGATGTCGCATCCATTTTTCAGGACACGACAAAGCCTCTTTCCACTCCGCAACATTCACACGGATCTGAGAGGAAAAGAGCGTATCGACTTTGTGTTTCTTATTCTGCACCCTAAAGAAAAGAGTTGCGATTTCGTTCTTCTCGTCCTGCTTGCGGATGAAGAACCGGGAAAGAGATTTTGCCATAGAATCCAAGGTTCGATTCCCTTATAAATCGGACACTGCAAAGTTAGTGACTTTTTCCGGATAGTCACTACAATAGTCACTATAATTTCTAAAACAGTCACTACTCGCCTAAATTGAAATTCGTTTAATTAGCGTTAATATCAACATATTAGCATATATTTGGATTTAATCAGATTGATAATAATTTAACATTTATATTGCTGGTGGCACCACTTTGAAGAAAAGCAAAAGACAGTAAAATCCTGATTTCCAAGCGAAATCGGGATTTTTTGTTTTCCCCCGGCACGCAAAAAACGGCAAAATATTACCGTTTGAGGTGGAGCAAAAGGTGGAGATAAAAGGTGGA
>JAHLFB010000040.1 GCA_018884025.1 Candidatus Phocaeicola faecipullorum | reverse complement strand
GCCTACATTATGAAAACAGCTTGGGAACATATTGAAGACGTAGAAGTCTGGAAGCTTTTTATTGCAGGCGAGAGAGACGCTTTTAGGGAAGTGTATCGGCGCTTCTATCCGCTGTTGAAGTCATATGGTGTCCGTATGACTGGCGATGAGGAATTGGTGCGCGATACGATTCAGAACCTGTTCGTCAAGATGATTCAGAACTGCCACAACCTGCACCCCACCGACAATGTCTGTTTCTATCTGCTTTGCGCCTTTCGCCATAAGTTGACCGATGCCTTCCGTTCCCTCCGCTTCACGGAGCATATAGAGGATTGTCCCGACTACTTCTATTTCGAGGCCGACTACGTGGAAGACCCCTTCGGGGAAGACGTGGCGACGGACAGGGAGAGACAACTTCGGCAGGCATTGGCCCGACTGACCGGTCGTCAGCGTGAAGTGCTATACCTTTATTATATAAAGAACATGTCGCATCACGAGATTGCTACACTGCTGGGCATGGCCGTACAGTCCAGCAAAAACCTCTTGTCGCGCACGATGGTGCGCCTGCGCGAGATGATGACGGGCTAGTAAAAGTTGCAGCCGAATAGAACCGCCGTTCTAATGAACGGTGCGTGTAACACATTGATTATTTTATGTTTCTAACATGGACCTCTGGGTTTAAGTACTAAAATGAGATATTTCCCGGAAATCCACTCTTATGTATGGAAAAACCGCAAACTTTGATGAAAGAGCCGTTGGGCATGCTTTTTTTCTCTAAATCGTGAGTACCTTTTAGAAAAACACCCGTTTCTATGGTAGAAACAGGAAAGAAATGACTCGAAACAACAAAATACAGATTGAAAACAGTAAGGAACTGGACGAAATGTCAAAGCGCCTGATTTCCCGCATCCGTCAAGAAGACGAAGTGGATGCCACGGAAGTGGAAGCTTCGTTTGACGAAGTCATGCGGAAAGTGGATGACACGGGGAGACGGGTGATTTATCGACGACTATATAGGACGGTGGTTTCGGTTGCCGCCGTGGTGGCCTTATTGCTTGGAGGAACATGGTGGATTATGAATAATTGGCCGGCCGAGGATGCCGGAAGCTTGGACTTGGCTCTGTTGGAGAAAGAAACGCTTCCTGCTGCGCATGAAAATATCATTCTGGATGTCGGTGAACAGAATTTTCGGTTAGATGATGATGTTTCCTTACACTACGATAAGACAGGCGGACTGGTGGCCGGACGATTGGAGCTGGAGAACGACCCGCACAACAGGACACATGAGGTGGTGAATAAGATATTGGTGCCTTATGGCAAACGTACGGATGTGGTGCTTTCCGATGGTACGCACATCTATATTAATGCAGGTTCTAAACTGGTGTATCCGCGTACGTTTGAAAAAGGTGTGCGCGAAGTGTTGCTGGAAGGCGAAGCTTATTTTGATGTGGCGCGCAACGAAAAATGTCCTTTCATCGTGAAGACGAACGGGATGGACGTGCAGGTGCTGGGAACCAGTTTTAACGTGAGAGCTTATTGCGATGAAGACAGCACAGCAGTGGTTCTGGCCAAAGGCAGTGTGGAGGTAGGTGCAGGTAAAAGAGATGGAAAGATACGTCTGGCACCTAACGAGATGCTGGTGTGTACAGCCGGTACGACAAGCGTGCAAACGGTGGATGTAGCAGAATACGTTGGCTGGAAAGATGATATGCTGGTTGTTAATGGGAAACCGGTAGGCACCGTGTTGAGGCAGCTGGAGCGTTATTACAACTGTAGTATAAAAACGGATGAACGGACGGCAGGACGCTTGCTGAGCGGAAAACTGAACCTGCACGCGGATGTGCGCAACGTGATGGAGAGCATCTGCCTGTTACTGGATGTGCGCTACGAGTACAAAGGTGAGAAGGAGTTTATTTTGAAATCAAACGAGAACTGAATAATTGTGAAGTATAACCCTTAAAAACGGAGAATGCCTATGGAGATATGACACGACCTGAATAAAAAAGCCAAATGGTATTGCCGTACCATCTGGCCTGAAAAGTGATTTTTGTTTACACTGTTTGTAATATCAAGAATAAACATACAAATATATGAAGAATAATTTAAAAACAGGCAAACTCATGCCCGCTTTAAAGAAAAGTGTGAGTTTGGTTCTATTTTTAACATTGTCGTTCCCGACAACGTATGCAGCGACAGAAACTGCAAGCTATGCGGACAAGGTGATATTTACGGCCAGTCTGCAAAACCAGACGCTGAAAAGCGTGGTGGACTACGTGGAAAAAAACAGCGAATTTATTTTTATCTGGGAGACGGATGTAGACCTCTCCCGCGAGGTGACGGTAGACGTGCGTAACAAACCCATTCAGGAAATACTGAAGCAGTTGTTTGACGGTACGGGACTGGAATATTACATTAACGATCAGCAGGTCGTAATCCGCAAGGCTAAGACGGCATCGAAGGGACTCCAGCAACAGACGCGCAAGCAGGTGAAGGGCGTGGTGACAGATGCTGCGGGCGAACCCCTGATTGGTGCCAACGTGACGGTGAAGGGGCAGACTGAAAACGGTACTATCACCGATGTGAACGGAGCCTTCACTTTGGGTAATGTGACCGGCGAAGACGTCCTGTTGGTTTCTTATATCGGTTATGCTTCCGTGGAAGTCAAGGTGGGTAACCAGACTTCTGTGAAAGTCATGCTGAAAGAAGACTCGGAGATACTGGGCGAAGTGGTCGTGACAGCCTTGGGTATTAAACGGGAAGAAAAGGCGCTGGGATACGCCGTGCAGAAGGTGGGTGGCGACAAATTGACGACGGCCAAAGGCGTAGACGTTGCCTCTACTCTGACGGGAAAAATCGCCGGCTTGAACATCCAGAACAGTACCGAGTTCAATGAAGGGGCAAAAATCCTGCTTCGCGGTGAGACGCCCATCGTCATCGTGGACGGTATTCCTTACGACAATGTGGGTCTGGACGACATTGCTCCGGATGACATCGAATCTATTGATGTGCTGAAAGGTGCGACGGCCTCTGCCCTGTATGGTTCACGAGGAGCTTCCGGCGCCATCATGATTACCACCAAACGTGGAGCGGAAGAGGAAGGTCTGAATATCAGTGTAAACAGCAACACCATGTTCTTCTCCGGCTATCTGGCTTTTCCGGAAACGCAATCTTCCTACAGCCGCGGACAAAGCGGAGTGTACGGCGAAAGCGGCTATATATGGGGAGACAAGCTGGACATCGGGCGTACCGCTATCCATTACAATCCATATACCTACGAATGGGAAGAACAGGAACTGACCTCCAAGGGGAAGAACAACTACAAAAACTTCCTCCAGTTCAGTTTTGTGACCAACAACAATGTAAGCGTCACGCAGAAGGGTAAGTACGGTTCATTCCGTGCCTCGATGACACATATCTACAACCGTGGCCAATACCCAAATCAAGATATGAACAAGGCCATCTTCACGGTAGGCGGTGAAATGGAATGGAAGAAATTCAAACTCGAAGCTTCCGCTTCCTATAACAAACACAAATCAACAAATAACAACGGATCTGGTTATAGCGGAAGTTACATCTACGACTTGGTCATTTGGGGTAGTGCGGACTATGACATCCGCGATTTCAGGGACTATTGGATAAAAGGACAAGAGAACTCCCAACAAAACTGGTATGATAATCTATGGTACGACAACCCATGGTTTAAAGCATACGAAATAATTGATGCTTCCGACACTGACTTGATGACCTCGTCCGTTACCGGAAGTTACGAGATTACTCCTTGGTTGAAAGCTATGATACGAGGTGGATTAGACGTTTCTACAACCCGTAACGAACGGCGTAATGCCATCAGCGCTAATTATGCATGGGATAAAAATGGTTTCTACGGATTAAGTCGTTCTACCAGTCTCAGCCTTAACACGGATGCTATATTAATGGCCAACAAAACTTGGGGAAAGTTTACCATAGATGGTCTGTTCGGTGGAAACATCTATTATTATCGCTATGACCAAATGCAAAGCACCACGCAAGGCGGTCTTTCCATCCCCGGCTATTATTCACTCAAGGCTTCCGTAGACCCCATCGATGCAACCAGCGCCTTACAACAAAAGCGAGTGAACAGTTTGTATGGCAAACTGTCCTTGTCGTGGGACAGCACTTACTTTCTGGATGTGACAGGGCGTAATGATTGGTCGTCCACGTTACGCTCGGACGAACGTTCTTATTTCTACCCTTCTGTATCGGGTAGCGTCGTGCTTTCCGAAATCATCAACCTTCCCTCGTGGTGGGATTTCCTGAAAGTGCGCGGTTCATGGACGGTTACCAAAAGCGATGCTTCCATCTATGCCAACAACAATGTCTATAGCGTGTCGACCAACGTGTGGAGCGGTATGACTTCCGCCTCCTATCCCAGCACCCTGATAGGCGGACGCGTCCGACCACAAAAAGCAGAGGTATGGGAAGTCGGTCTTGCCACAAACTTCTTCAAAAACCGCCTTTATGCCGACTTTGCCTATTACCGCAAAGCCGAATCAGATTTTATCATCTCCGGTGGTGTAAGTTCCATGACAGGTTATCAGAATATACAGACTAACTTCAAAGAGACCCGTCTGCGTTCGGGCTTTGAAATCACCTTGGGAGGAACCCCAATCAAAACAAGAGACTTCCAATGGGATATCCTAACCAATTGGGCACACGACCAATATACTTACCAAACCATCGACCCGGAATACTCCACCAAGAAACCTTGGGTAAAGAAAGGGGCCACCTGGGATTGGTTTGCCATCAATGACTGGGAACGCGATCCGGAAGGTAATATCGTACATAACAGTGACGGTTTACCTACCAAACAGAACTTTACCACTAAAGTCGGAAAACTAACACCAGATCTCGTATGGGGTATCACCAATACGCTGAAATATAAAGACTGGAGTTTATCATTCACAATCGACGGACGTGTAGGAGGAATGTCATTCTCACGTACCCACCAAATGTTAATGAACGGCGGTGCAGGCATAGATACGGACAACAAGTATCGATATGAAGAAGTGGTGAACGGCAACAAGACCTTTATCGGCCCCGGCGTGAAGGTTGTAGAAGGCTACGTGACCTACGACCCGGACGGCAACATCATTGAAGATACCCGCAAATTCACTCCCAATGATATTGTCATATCTTATGAGAATTATATTAGGCGATATCATGATGGTGCCAGTGCGCCAAGTAGACAGAACGTATTGGACGAAACTTTCTTCAAGTTGCGTAACCTGTCCCTCACATACAATTTGCCCCAGTCTTTGTGCAGTACCCTGAAGATGAAGCAGGCTTCCGTCAGCCTGACAGGACAAAACCTGTTCCTGTGGGCGAAGGAGTACAAGTATGCCGACCCGGACAAGGGCGGTGACAGTTCCGGCTACGAGAGCTTGAACTCTCCCTCGCAACGCTATATCGGTATCAACATTAAAGCAACCTTCTAAAAACTGAAGATTATGAAGAACAAATGGTATAAAACAATCGCAATCGCGGCAGTCGTCTCGCTGCTGCAGCTGCAAACGGGATGCACCTCCACGTTCGATGATTTGAACACCAATCCCGACTCAACCACGGAAGTACAATCGTCTATGTTGGCGACCCATGTCATCTTGAACATGGTAAAATCCGCTTACGACTGGCGAAACGATTTTATGACCAATCGCTTATTCTGGGAAGGAATATGGAATCCTTTCGAGAAAGCAGACTTCTCAAACATTGTCAACCTTACCAGTGCGCAAAAAATGGTGGAACTATCTTCAGAGGATGACAAACCTGCTTTCACGGGACTATATTACTTCATGAAAGGCTGGTATTTCTGGCGCGCCACGATGGATGTGGGCGATATTCCCTATTCACAGGCCCTGAACATTGAAGAATTCATTTATCCCAAATACGACGAGCAGAAAGATGTGTTCAAAGGTGTCTTGGAAGATCTGGCTCAGGCAGACGCCTATTTCGCCCAAGCCACGCAGTCCTTCGGTGGAGATCCTTTCTACAACGGCGACCCGGCGAAATGGCGGAAAGCAACCAACGTCCTGCGCCTGAAAATCCTGATGTCACTCCAAAAACGCGCCGATGACACACCCGAACTGGCCGTAAAAGAGACTTTCGCTAAAGTAGTCAGCGAAGGGAACCTATTTGCAAGCAACGATGATAATTTGCAAGTGGTTTGGTCTGACCTAGAAACAAACCGCAACCCATATCATAACGAAACGACAAGAGCAGTAGAAGGATTTGCCGGAACCAATATGCTAATAGACCCGTTGAAAGAATATTATGATAAACGATTATTTTATTATTTTGCACCAGTACAATCTCTGACAGATCCAACTTATTTGCCAGAAGGTGAAACTTTACTTCAACCTAATGATTGGAATGCTTACAGGAGTGTCAATCTAAATGACACGTATGACGAAATAATCAACGAAATAGCCACACTAAGGCATTGTCGTCCCAATGATGTCTATCGCCTGACCTACACAGGAGTTCCCTGCATTCGCTTAGGTTACGCCGACATGAACTTCCTGCTGGCTGAAGCTGCTGAAAGAGGCTGGATATCCGGCTCCGCCAAAGCGTATTACGACGAAGGGGTGCGGGCCTCGTTCGAATTCGTGCGCTCCACCGTACCCTCCCAGTACAATAACGGCGTGGAAATCACCGACGCCGACATTGACGCTTACCTGACGGCTGAGAAAACCGGCTACAAGGAAAGCGGCACGCAGACGGAACGCCTGCAACAGATATGGATGCAAACTTATATAGCCGGTTACCTCCACATGGCCAAGGATGCCTATTACGACTTCCGCCGCACGGGATATCCGGAATGGCCCATCAATCCGGCCACAAACATGAACACGCAAAGTGACAAGATTCCCATGCGCTGGCTGTATCCGGATTCGGAGAACAACTACAACAAAGAGCAACTGCAGATTGCCCTGGAACGCCAATGGGGAGGCGTGGATGACGTAAACAACATCATGTGGCTTTTGAAATAAGCACGTCATTTTTATCGGAGGTGTGTGATAACGGGATGCAGTCCGTTATGGCACACATCTGTTTTTACGAACCAATCATTGAAAACGATATGAAGAAAGATATATGTGTGGCATTGTGCCTTTTCTTTTTAGGGACAATTGCGGTGATGGGACAGAACCTGGCGCTCCATCTGGACGGAAAAGACAATAATGTGAGAACCGGCATCGGCTTCCTGGAAGCGCCGTGGACACTGGAAACGTGGTTGAAAGGCGACGATGCGTCCTGGAAAGAAACGGAAGTCGTTTTTGGCGGGGGAGAGTACAGCACCTATCGGCATGCGGACAACTTCCCGCTGGTCGTAAGGCAGGGAAAACTGTACAGCACGCGGGCCGGCATCGGAACATCGGAGTGGCTGGATGCGGAATGGCATCATGTGGCGCTGACTTGCGATGGCAAGCGCACGACACTCTATGTGGACGGAGTGCCGGAAGCGTGCAAAGATACGGCTGTCACCATTATTCCGGGAGCCATCGGGGTGAGCGAGTCGGGAGGGTCTGTGTTCGGCGGGTGGATGGATGAAGTACGGATATGGGGGACGGCCTTGTCCGGAACGACCTTGCAGCAATGGATGGGGCGTCCGTTGGATGCCTCACACCCGTCATTCGGAAACCTGATAGCCTACTATAATTTTGATGCCGGCATAGACGACACGGCCTTGAACTGGGTAGGAAGCGGTTATCATTCTTATCATTTGCGGAACGGACGGGTGGCCTATGAGGGGAAAGAAAGTCTGGCGTATGCGGCTCTCAATGACAACAAGAAGTTCGTGGCTTACGCAGGACGACAACGGTTATTCAACGCCATCGTGATAGAAAATGAATGGGACGCCGACCGGGGAAGCAAAGAGCATCAGATGTTGAAGCTACGCATTGTCGTGCAGGGCAAGGAGAACCCTTTGCGGCTGGAAAAGATTTCGCTGGACTTGTCCGAAACGACACGTTTGTCGGATTTGTCCGGCATCCGCATATATTATGCGGGACAGACGGCCCGGAGTCCGCAGCGCGATTTGCTGTTTGCTTCCGCGGCCAAGCGCAGAATTGACATCGACCTGCCGTCGGAGAAACAGGTGTCGCTGGCAGAGGGAGCCAACTATATACTGGTCACGGCGGACGTCAAGGAACGGGCCGGACTGAACAATAAACTACGCGTCAAGGTTCCGGCCTTTACACTTTCCGGCCAAAATGTGACACCGACATGGAAGGAACCTTATATTTTCCAATATGTCACGGACAATTCTCATACGGATTCCGATGTGTTCCGGGTGTTGCAGTGGAATATATGGCACGGAGGGCGACACGTGCCGCTGGAAGGGCATGACCGGATCATCGAATTGATAAAAGCCTCGCAGGCGGATATCATCACGATGCAGGAAGGTTATGGTGCCCAGGAAAAAATAGCGGCTGCCCTGCAATATCATTTACAGACCCCTTCTCCTAAGGATAATCTGTGTCTGTTCAGCCGTTATCCCTTGCAGAGGCAGAAGACCGGCGATGCGTTCTGTTCCAATCCTGCCATTGTGTCTTTTGACGGCAAGCGTTCGTTGCTGGTCGATGATTGCTGGGTGCGTTATTCTTACAATCCGGACTATACGGGCAGTTTCCCCGATGTCGGGCACAACCCTGCAATATGGGTTGCGGAAGACTCCATCCGCCCCATGGCCGACACCCGGCGTATGCTGGACAAGGACTTGGCCCCGATACTGGACAAGCAGCCGATGCCTGTCATATTGGGAGGCGATTTCAATTCGTGCAGCCACTTGGACTGGACGGAACGGACGGCCCGTCTGCATGGGGGATATGGACCGGTATCGTTCCCCACTTCGCGCTTCCTGATGGAAAGAGGGTATAAAGACAGTTTCCGCGAAGTGCATCCCGATGAAAGCAAACGGCCGGAGGGCACTTTCGCCGGCATATACGGGCAGTTGGACTTCAGCCGTATAGACTTCATCTATTACAAAGGGAAAGACATCAGGGCCATCCATTCCAAAATCATACAGACGACTCCGGAGATAGACGACATCTGGCCTTCTGACCACTCCGCCGTCCTTACGACTTTCCGCTGGAAATGAGAAATATGTAAAATGACAATATGATGAAAAAGAGAAGACCCATGAGAATCAAACCCTTCATTCTTGCGGCGGCGCTGGCAGTGCAGGCCGTGGCTGCCTTTGCCCAGGTGTATCCCGTCAATGCGAAGTTGGAGGACAAGCGTTCTTTCTCCATGATTGTGGTACCTGACCCGCAAAGTTATATCAAATTTGCCGCTAACCAGCCTTTATTTGAGCTGCAAACGGCTTGGATTGCCAATAACAGGGATACACTAAACATTCTGGGCGTATTATGTACCGGTGATTTAGTAGAGCAAAATGACATTGCTGTGCCAGACCATGTAAATGGCGACCAAACCAATCGGGAACAATGGCAAACCGTTTCCAGAGCTTTCCGTCGGTTGGATAATAAAGTGCCTTACATCCTTTGTACCGGCAATCATGATTATGGTTACAAATCATCCGAAGTCCGTCGTTCATATTTCCACGATTATTTCCCCGTTGAACGGAATAGTTATTGGGAAAAAACACTCGTAGCCATAGGAACCAATTATGATGGTATTCCGACTTTGGAAAATGCGGCTTATGAACTTGCTACGGATACATGGGGAAAACTATTGATTATCTCATTAGAGTTTTCACCACGTGACGAGGCCATTGCATGGGCGAAAAAAATAGTGGACAGTCCACAATATAAAAATCATAAAGTAATCTTATTGACACATTCGTTTTTAGACTACAAAGGCGAACGTTTCCTCAGCGAAGATTACTATCCCATGCGCCCGGCCAATTATCCGGAAGCCGTTTGGAAGAAGCTTGTTTATCCTTCAACAAACATCCGATTGGTTATATGTGGACATGAATGCCGTATCGTGGATTATAATGAACAAGTCAGCCTGCGTATTGACAGCAATCAAAACGGGAAATCAGTCACTCAAATGATGTTCAATGCACAAACCGCCGATGGTCAGGAAAAAGGAGAATTTCTGATTAAAGTGGGTGCATCCTCACAAGATGTGAGATTGGAAAATAAAATATGGCTTTAGAGAGAATGTTGAATAGTATAAAATGAAAAATATTTTATTATGAAGTTGTTAAATTTTTGTATATTAGGAATCATTTATAGCTTTTATTCATGTGGCTCGGACGATATAGAAACTTCTGTTTACATGGATTCTTCTCGTCCGGTAGATGAACGCGTGGAAGCTCTTCTTTCTCAAATGACACTTGAGGAAAAGATTGGTCAAATGGATATGGTTTCTGAATGGGATCAAGACAGTGTTATAAAAGCTGGTTATTATGAGTTTGGGGCTTGGATTGCAGGTCAAGAGCCAGAGGAAACCAATAAACTCCAGGCCCTGTCTGAAAAAACTCGTCTGAAGATCCCTTATCTGATAGGTATGGATGCAGCTCATGGTTACGGTACTTTGCAAGGCAGGACAATTTATCCTACTTCTATCAGTATGGCTGCAACGTTCAATCGTGACCTTGTAAAGCTTGCAGCACAAAAATCAGCTGGAGAAATACGTTCGGCAGGAACACATTGGACTTTTGCACCTTGTGTGGATATTGTATATGACGCCCGGTGGGGACGTACGGGAGAAACTTATGGCGAAGACCCCTATTTGGCTAGTGAATTGGTCAAACAGGCGGTGGAGGGTTTGCAAGGTAACCCAGATCCGGAGAAAAAGGTTGCAGTTTCAGTAAAGCATTTAGCGGCAGGAGGAGCATCGGTTGGTGGTGTAAATCATGCTTCAGCAGATATCTCCGAACGGTCTTTGCGTTCTTATATATTGCCCCCGTTCAAGGCTGCCATTGAGGCCGGTTGTATGACCATTATGCCAGGGCATAATGATATAGGCGGTATACCTTGTCATTCTTCTAAATGGTTGCTGACAGATGTTATTAAGAATGAATTTGGTTTCAATGGTTTCTTTATCAGTGATATGATGGATATGGACAACTTGAAGAGTCTACATTATACGGCACATGATCAACGAGAAGCCTTGGAGAAGAGTGTGAATGCCGGAATGGATATGCATATGTATTCTCCAGATAGTCTGCAATTCCTGGTTCCGATGAAACAACTGGTGAGAGAAGGCAAGATACCGATGGAGCGTATAGATGACGCAGTCCGTCGCATCCTTAAAGTGAAGTTTGAATTGGGCTTATTTGAAAATCGTTATGTAGATGCGTCGAAAGATGTTTATGCAACTTCAGAAAACCGTATGGTAGCTTTGGATGCTGCACGTGAGTGTATTGTGCTTTTGAAGAACGAAGAAAACCTTCTTCCGATAGAAAGAACGAAATATAAACGTATTTTGGTTACAGGCCCTAATGCAGATAATCAGTCTATTTTAGGAGATTGGAGCTTTTTCCAACCGGAAGATAATGTCGTTACAGTATTGGAAGGAATGCGTATGATTGCTGAGGATACAGAAATAGTATACAGTAATAGTGGAAGAATCAAATCAAAGCTGTCTCATGATAAGACCAATACAACAGATCCCGCTTTACAAAAGAAAATGTTGGCAGAAGGGGGAGGAATATCTGATTATAGCATTATGGATGCAGTCAATAAAGCAAAAGGCTGCGATCTGGTTGTTGTGGTGATAGGTGGCTATGGTATCCGTTCAGATTGGGGATTGAGAACTTATGGAGAATCAGCAGACCGTCCTTCTATTGATTTTTATGGTCGTCAGGTCGAATTAGTGAAAGCTTTGCAGAAAACAGGTAAACCGGTAGTTGCTATCATTGTGAACGGTAAACCTTTAAACAATGAATGGATTTCAGAGAATGTTCCAGCGATTGTTGATATGTGGGAACCTGGTATGTATGGTGGTCAGGCGGTTGCTGAAATTCTGTTTGGTAAGGTAAATCCTTCCGGCAAGCTTCCTATAACAGTTCCCAAACATGCTGGGCAGGTACCTATGTACTATTACCAGGCTGCTTCAAGATATTGGACCGGTTATGGATTGGGCAGTTCACGTGCAGATGATAAGCCTGCCTATTGTTTTGGCCATGGACTGAGTTATACAACATTTGAATATAGTGATTTGAAAGTAGATTCATTATTCTTGCCCGGACAAGATGTGGTTGTTTCTTTTAAGATAAAAAATGTAGGAAATATGGTTGGTAAAGAAGTTCCTCTACTTTTTATAAATGATGAGGTCTCAAGTGTCGTTACTCCTATGAATCTTTTGAAAGGATTTGAAAAGATACAATTAAAACCGGGTGAAGAGAAAATTGTAGAAATGGTAATTCCTTATAAACAATTGGGACTGTGGAATACGGATATGAAATATGTTGTGGAACCGGGGCGCTTTATTGTCAAAATAGGCCGTTCTGTAGGCGATATTCGTTTAAAAGGATCTTTTGAAGTCATTAGTGTCCCGTTAAAATGGGACGAGTTAAACAATTAATCAAAAAGCCCCGGAATCAGGGGATCATTTAGATCTTTGATATCATTGAAATTAGTCTTGTCGAACAGGTCACGCAAGTGGGTTTTGTCAGTCAATGATATACTGAGAATTTGCAAAACTTCATAGGTTGAACGTTTCAACTTCATATCATGTTGGACAATAGCCACAAGACAGT
>JAHLFB010000039.1 GCA_018884025.1 Candidatus Phocaeicola faecipullorum | reverse complement strand
GTATTATACCATCGTGAAAGAGGTGTTGGGCGACGAATGGCTGACCGCCGATTTATTCCGTATCGGTGCCAGCGGCTTGGTAGGCGATATCGAGAAGCGATTATCTTAATTCCAATATTGCTGTAGAGACGTCATATTATGGCGTCTCTTTATGGCGTCTCTTTGTGGCATCAATTATGGTGTCTCTTTGTGGCATCATATTATGGCGTCTTTGTCGAAAATAGTAGAGACGCCATACTATGACGTTTCTACAATATATTCCTATCAGAACAACGAATACGTCAGCGTCAGGACGAAATTGCCGGTCCAGCCGTTATAAGAATCCCGCTCGGAATACCGATAGCCCAAATTCCCTTCCGCTGCCAGGCGCAATTGGGGCGAGAAGTAATAATACAAATCCAAGTAAAGGCTCGTATGCGTACCTACGTATGTATATACTAATTGAAAAATGCACCACCACACCAATTGAAAAGTGCACCACTTAAAGGAGTAAAAACGGAATCCAGAATAAATATTAAGCTCATAAGATATTAACATTAATTTAATTTATTCCTTTGCTTTATTTATCAAAGAAGCGAAAGGAAAACAATGATAAGTATGATCGACAAACAGACAATCATAACACTCTACCGTGTCAATAAATTAAGCAGGCGGGCCATAGCACGCCAACTGCACTTGAACCGTAGGACCATTACGAAAGTGATAGTCGAATACGAAACAGCTTTACAACAGGAAGATCCGGACGGTTCTCTCGAGGCCTTATTATCCAAACCTCCCGTTTATGATGTAGGAACACGGAAAAAACGGGTACTGAAACCGGAGGTTATTGAACTGGTACATAAGTGCATGAAGGAAAATGAGAGGAAGCGAAGTTCCGGCTTAAAGAAACAATGCATGCTGAAGAAAGACGTTTATGACCTGGTTGTTTCCAAAGGATATAAAGTGAGTTACCAAAGTATATGTAGATATATGTATTCATTGGAAAAGGATAAAAAAGAATCGGGGAAAGAGGCTTTTATACGTCAGTATTACAATCCGGGAGAAGTCTGCGAATTTGACTGGGGTGAAGTCAAGCTGCACTACCAGGGAAAACTTCAACGTTTCTTCCTTGCCGTGTTTACCCTGGCACACAGCAATGGCCGTTTTGCCTGCCTGTTCCGCCATCAAAACACATTGGCCTTCATGGAGGCCCACCGGAACTTCTTCCGTTGGGCGGGAGGCGTTCCCGGGGTGCTGGTTTATGACAATATGCGTGTGGCTGTCAAGGAGTTTTGTGGAAGTCAGAAAAGTCCGACTGATGCCTTGTTACGGCTTTCTGCTTTTTACCGTTTCCATTTTCGTTTCTGCAATATCCGTGCCGGTTGGGAAAAAGGCCATGTGGAACGCAGCGTAGAGTACGTACGGCGTAAAGCCTTCTCACTGAACCTTTCCTTCCAATCCATTGCTGCCGCCCAGGAACATCTTACCAGGGTTTGTGAATCATTGAACAGGGAAGCCGCCAGCCTCTCCACAGAAAACAAGCAAGAATGCTTTGAAGCCGATCTGAAGGCTTTACAGCCTTACAACCGTGACATGGGATGTTTTGAGCTGGCCGAATACAAGGTGACCAAGTGGTCTACTATCTGTATGAAGGGTTCCCACTACTCCGTTCCTGATACATTGGTCGGACAATGTGTCTCGGTCAGGATTTACAGTGAAAAACTCATCATGTTTTATCGGGGAGAAAAGGTAGCCGTTCATGAACGCTTTTATACCGGTGGCCGGTGGAGCGTTCGGTTAGAACACTACCTGAATACATTGATTCGCAAGCCGGGTGCTTTGAACGGATCTGTCGCTCTAAGGCAAGTCCCCGAGTGCATACAAAAGATTTACAACCTTCATTTTAAGGATAATGCCAAGGATTTTATCCTGCTTTTATTGTATGCCAAGGAACATGGTTTTACTTATTCCGACATACAAAAAGTCTATGAAGAGCAGGTCCGGAAAGTGAGCAGAAGAATCTCGGCGGATCAAATTAAACTGCTATTACATACCCTTGGAGAAAGTACAAATCTTTTTCCGGAAGTAAAGTCGGAAGATACTGAACAGGCTTGTCGTATTGAAGAAAATGCCTGTGAGTTGTTGAATGCTATTACGCATATAATGGAAAATACAGTTGGACAACATTTATAATCAATCAAATAGAAATGGAAAATAGAACCGTATGCGATGACCGGTTGCAAGAGTATATGAAAGAAGTGAAACTGTTGCAATCTTATGATGAAGTTCAGGATTTAATCACGCTGGCCACACAAGAGAAGTGGTCCTACCGGATCTTTCTGAGCGAGTGGTTAAAAAGAGAATATGAGCGGCGTATCGAAGCCCGGGTTCGGCAGCGGATACGATGGGCCGGGTTTCCACAGTTGAAGTATCTGCAGGAAATTGTCCGGGAGGAATTACCCGAAGATGCCAGAATCGTACTGCCACAACTTGAAACACTGGATTTTATCCGGGAGGGGAGAAACATTGTACTTTATGGAAGTCCCGGTACCGGAAAAACACACATTGCCACTGCTTTAGGGATTGAGGCCTGTCGCAATGGATACAGTGTCTATTTTACTTCTGTTCCACATCTGCTGACACATATCCGGGAATGTAAATCCTTGAAGACTCTACGGCAGTTTGAACTGAGGTTTGAAAAGTACGATTTGGTTATTTGTGACGAGTTTGGATATGTCAGTTGCGATAAAGAAGGGGGTGAACTGCTTTTTAATCATTTATCGCTCAGAGCCGGAAAGAAGGCTACTATTATAACTACCAATTTGGCCTTTAACAGATGGGGAGAAATTGTCAAGGACAAAGTACTCGTCGCGGCCATGGTAGACAGACTTACCCATAAAGCTTTTCTTATAAACATGACTGGGCAGTCCTTCAGAGTTAAAGAAACTCAAAATTTAATGCTTGCTGGTGATTAATTCTGATTTTTTTTATTCCTTTGGACACTCTTCTTTTGGTGCACTTTTCAATTAGTATGTGGTGCATTTTTCATTTGGTATTTACAGATGTTGCAAAAAACAGCCCCGCCAGATTGCTTTTCTTTGACCCTGTACTTATGCGTC
>JAHLFB010000038.1 GCA_018884025.1 Candidatus Phocaeicola faecipullorum | reverse complement strand
CCCGTGATGGTGTACACCGCATCGCTGTCGCCCTTCTTGATGGCCTCGGCAAGCAGGCCCAGGTTGGCGCGCGCCTCGTTCGAGAGCTCGCTCCTGCCGATGCGGAAGATCACCAGGTTGCGGGCCACTACCTTGTTCACGATCTCCTGTGCGGGCTTCTGCTCGGACAGGGCCTTCTTCAGGCGTTCGTTCTCGGCCTGCATGTCGGCGAGCTGGCGGTTCAGGTCCTCAATCTCACGCACGTTGGTGCGGATGACGATCTTCGGACGGTCCCAGCCGCGCTTCTTGAACTTGTAGGTGAAGCCGACCGTTGCGGCCAGAAGGCCCTCGCCGCCACGCTTGCCCACCTCGCCGTCAAACTCGTCGCTCACGAGGGTACCGCGGATGTCGAGGTTGAGGTCCCATGCCGGGCTGAGGCGGAAGGTGTTCAGGATACCGAAGCTGGCGGCGATGTCGGTATGCGTGGGGCTGTTGGTGGCCTTGATCACGCCGAGACCGCCGTAGGGGATGCAGTTCCAGATGCGCTTCTCGTTGTACCCGAAAAGCAGGTTCGAGAAGTTGAACAGCGCGTCGAAGTGGAAGTGGTAGAAGTTGATGTTCTGTTCGGTGAGCCAGTAGCCTTCCCAAGGCTTTCCGCTGATGTGGGTGCCGTCGGAATGCGAGCCGTTCTGTGTGGCCCCGTCAAGGGACAGGCCGCTGTACATGAAGCGCACGCCGATGCCCGGGGTGAACCATTTGCCCACGGCGATGTCGAGGGCCGGAGAGATGCGCTCGCCGAACTTCATCTGCTTGTCGTGGTCGCTGAACAGCACCTGCGGACCGGCGCCCACGGAGATGAACCAGTTGCTCCAGAAGCGGTTGGTCTCCACCTTATACTTGTCGTTGCTATACTCCACTGTCTCGGTATAGCCGTCACTGTTCACGGTGTTGGCGTCCTGCGCGCACACCGGTCCCGCGACCGCCAGTACGGCAGCCGCAAGAAAACATTTCTTGTTCATAAAAAATATGGGTTTAAATTTTTTGATTACGATTTGTCAGTCAACAATCAGGGACGGGGCACTCTCCCCCACCACGGTTTTTCATTACGGCATTTAAGGCCATCTCCATAGTCTGCGCACAGATTACACCTTGTATTTCACCACCCCTACCACACTTTTCATACTATGTGGACGTGACGAGTCACGCCGTTCTCTGCCCTCATAGCGGTAAGTGACCAGTGTGTCATCATCGTTGTAACAGTCGAAAATACGGATTTTTGAAATGCCGGTATCTTCCAAATATATCAGCAATATGTCATTATGCTTTATCTGCTCACGCAGATCTTTGCGCGGGTCAATCCGACGAACAAGAAGCTGGTCGCCAGACATGATGCCGCGAGGCTCCATGCAACCACCTTCCACCACTACACGCAACATGCGGGAAGTGTCCAGCACCTTGCCGTCAGTGCCACGCACGGTACGATGCCAGTCATAAAAAGAGTGAGATTTCAGAAACTGTGCGTCTGCCTCGCCCACAGGACCGGCTTCTACGCACATCACATACTCTTTTTTCCCTATCACCTTGTTGCAATACGCATACGACACAATAACAACAACCAATATCAATAAAAAATAAACTGCTTCCATAACTCAAAACTCCGCCTTTACCGTCAAATCATCTTCCGGCAGACCATTATCCATCGATTTTATCTTAATGTATAGTAGAATGCCGAAAAAAGCAAGATGCAATACGTACGACAAACGGTAATCGCTGAAAGGATGCACATAAGCGCTCAACTCCTTTCTCACGTACATGCCGGTATGGGCAAAAATCGCCATAACGATGGCACTTGCCACAATCGACCACGCCCACAACACGGTAGTAGGACGCTTACCTGTACCCCAATAATCAAACACGACCATCAGCAAAAGTCCGAAATTCACGAACATGGCTATCCAATCGTACTGATTTCTGCAATATGTGTCTGCAAAAACCACATCTACTTTCAGTCCCGCGCTCACCAACGGTGTGTAAGTGAACAAGACTATCAGAAGCAGCCACAATACAGACAACACATAACGTTTGTTTTTTCGTACAAAGTTCTCCATCCAATACAAAAAATCCGTCATTTTTTTCTCAAATAACGGGCACGCCGTGCCCTTGTCCACTTCAGTTCCTTGAAAAGAGAGTGAAAAATATTCAAGTTCACAAAGTTACAAATTTTATTCAGAATTCAAAACCAATCCGCAACAAAACCGTGCAGAATGAACCGTCCCAGACCGTCATCCGGGAACTGGGTCAAAATGCCATGCGGAAAGGAAGCGTCACGCACGTCTCCCGAAAACCGTTTATGGGCAAGAAAGAACATACGTCCGACACTTCCTCCGCACTCTGTCTCACATTAATTTTCCAAGCTTTCCGCCATTTTCTATAATCCAGTCAGTAGACTTGTATAGACCATACCGATGGACCGTAAAACTTTCCGGGAGCACGGGAAAAATTAACGACTATTTTTCCTGTCTGAATGCTGAATAATGAGTTCCATTTGAAGCATATACAGCACCACAAGCAAGAATTCCAGGATGCTTAGTGTTATATTCTCTCAAGGACTGCTTGAAATCCCTAATTGCAACAGCAGGAGTCACTCCTACCTTCCAAAGTGTGGACTCCGGCATCGGAAGATTACGCACGGATGTCTGTTGTTTGGTCGCATAACTCTGGTTTTCAGTCTTTATTATCCAATCATGCCACCCTTTTGCCTTCAACTCGTTTTTAATAAAAGCATTTATGTTCGGATCGTCCGTAGTGTCCATATCATACGACAACATAGTTGCCGTAGGCGGATTCAAATAATCTTTCAATGTCATCATGGTTAATTATTTGCGGTTTTCAGTTCAAACAGGAAGTTGTTCGACATAACCAAACCCGGCAGACGGATTCCCTGCACCTTATAGGTGACATTTACAAACTGTACCACATCAGATCCTGCAAAATTCATAAGGACAATTCCCATGGGGACACGGCCGTTCTCAACCAAAGCAGAAATAGCATTTGTAGCTTCTTCATGGAACAACTCGGCAAAAGCACCAGGGTTACCGCCATTACCTTTGTCTCTGTCTGTATTATACGGGAATTGAAGCCAGGTTGCATTATCACTGGGATCAGATGGCGTAGTTTCCTGAAAGAAATCATATCCCCCTGAACTAGGAAGATCCTGATAGTCATATATTCTTTGCTCTCTTGTCGTTACATTCCAGCCGCCGAACCAACCACTAGAATATCTCTGTACACGATACCCGGACGAACCTGTGCTTGCCGCATCCTCAACCACACAGAATCCTGAGAGGTCATTAATGAACAATGATTGCCCTCCATCATTCCTAATCTGCTCAATCATCTGGTTCATCAAATCTTTTTTGGTTTCAATCAGGTCCAGACTTTGAGAAACTCCGGTAGCCACATCTTCTGTAATATAATAAGGAACAAGGCCTACTCCCTGACGCCAGCCAAAAGTTCCCGGATCACTTGTAATTGTCGGGTTGTTTACCTGCATCAGATTCTGGACATACACCGTAGCATTGCCATTATAATTCAAACTACGTATTTCTATGCTTTGTCTGCCTGTGCCCATTCCCTCAATATAATTGATAGGAGAATTTGGAATTTCATCACCACTGCTCAGATTCATAACAACCGCAATCTTACCTCTCATCTGCTCCATGGTCGTAGAAGTGGTCAATTGTCTCAAGACATCGGAATTCTCTGGATTTTGATTCCACTCTTCAAGAGCTCTTATTACATTTTGCGACCAAACTTTAGAATCCACATTGTTGTTTACAAAAGTAAGGAACAGAACCACACCTTCCGTTGCTTCTTCATTTTCTGGTTGAACTTTACCTTTTAAGGCATTCAACACATCATCTAATGTCATTGTTCTTCCTGTTATAGGATTATTCACCACACTCGTACCTGAATAAACTTCTGTCTTGCCACTTCTATCAGATTCAATATCCACATCGAAAGCACGGATACCTGCATCAAACTGGGTAGTTCCGCTTCCGGTCGCTACATACAAATCCTGATATTTCCGGATTATACTACTAGTCGGATCAAAAGAAGAAACATCCATACTTCCGGTATAAGACTGCTTGGTTCCCGGCAATGAGAGTTGTGAGAACAACACATCATCGCCAATCAGGCTCATCCAATTGTTTGTTTCCGGCATACTAAGCTTAGGAGTAATGATACGGGTAATTTTTCCGGATGCCAGAATTCCATCACCTGTCGTTCCTGTTACAGACAAATGTTGTGTCCTTACATATCCCCCTTCCATGAATACGGACACGCTTAAATCCTCAGCTCGCAAATTCTCTTTCGGCAATAAGAAGAATTTCACATTCAGTTTCTCGCCGCGTCCAAGAGTGGTAGGCAATGATGAAGAGCCTTCTCCCTGTACGCAGCTGACAGTGGCAATTCTATTATCACCTTCTGATTGCTCACTGAAATCAAATGCACGTGACTCAATATTATATTTAAATTTACCCACAATATCCTCCGTTTCACTACGGACAGATATAGATACGATATTAAAAGAAGAGACACTTTCATTCTCATCCGGGCCATTCACCACCACATCAAGCACTGTAACCAAAGGAGTAAATAACAGCTCCACATTTTTATCTGTACCAGCCGTCCAGGTTCCCTTTCCTACGTGAGTTCGGGATAACATTAGAACAAAGTCAATTGTTTTGACTGCTCGATTGTGTATCCTTGCAGTGCTTCAGGCTTGTTGTCAAAGAAGCAATAGGCTCCCAATGCCGCAATCAAGTTCATCAGGAA
>JAHLFB010000003.1 GCA_018884025.1 Candidatus Phocaeicola faecipullorum | reverse complement strand
GGACAAGCCTACTCAGGATATGGCACTCTATACCCGTGTCATTTTCCTTGCCTTTTCAAAGACATCATTCAACCAGAATGAGAAAAGCGCCTATGAAAACCTTGTATCAGTCTGCAATATGGGACTTACACACCTCACCCTGGAGATACTGGGACATAGGGAACTGTTTGAGAAAAACTTTCCCGAAATATACTCCATCACCAAGCGTGAGCTGGCTGCAAAATTGGAGAATGAAACAATCCATGACCGTATATTCGGAAACTGGGTTATTCCACTGGCTACATTCAGAACACTGGAGACAGTCATTGACGTACCTTTCAGTTATGCGGAGCTTTTTGAAACAGCAGTCAAAGGAATACGCAATCAGAATGAGCTGGCTCAGGAAAGTTCGGAAATAGCGGACTTCTGGAGTATGCTTCAGGGATTCCAGACTTCAGGGAAATGTATCGAGAAGGCACATTATCGTATAAGGTATATGAAATCCTTCCGTCCGTTGTCTGTCAAGGAAGATATAGAATTTAAGGAAGCACGTCCTATTCTCTATCTGAATACAGCAGCCGTAGCATCACTGTTCAACAGCCGGAATGCAGGTTCCACCTCCAACCGCTCGAACTGGTCCACTATCATGTCGTACCTGAAATCCCATACTTCATACCTTGGACTGAAACAGGACAGATTCACCATACTTCTGCCTAGCGGACTTCCTGACTATACCATTGACATTGTAAATGGTGAACAGGTAAAGAAGGTAAAGGTAAACCGACCGAAGGCCCTGTGTTTTGATTACCTGCAGCTGAAGGAGACTTTCGGGTTGGATCTTGAAACAGAGGTAGTAGCAGAAAACCAGGAGGAAATGACAACGGAAAGTGACACTAGTGAACGGCATCAGTCCACTTAGGGAAATTTGCCTTTTTACTGATTTATTTTTATGTGTATAAATATGACTATTATACTATTAACCAGCAATTAACTTACTGTATATGTGCCTAAAAATATGCTTCTTGATTCATCATTATGATGAAAAAACAGTATCTTTGTACTTAAATATTAGCCTAAATGCAGTATTAGGTATTATATGTAAATCAAAGAATATGATAGATACTATAACTATAAAAAATTTTAAGTCAATAACAGATGCTACCTTATCCCTAGGTAATGTCAATGTTTTTATCGGTGCCAACGGTTCCGGTAAATCAAATGTTCTTGAGGCTATAGCAATGGTTGCAGCAGAGCGTTCCAGCCGGATTGAAGTAAAAGACATGATACAGAAGGGTATCAGGATAGCCAAACCGGATCTGATGATAAGCTCATTCTATGGTCACCCTGCCAGTAGCACCATTAATGTAAATATTTCAGGAACAGAAGGGGAACGTATAAAATATGCGGTTACCAATTTAACTCCGGAGGATATTTATTCTACCTGGAATGCTCCTTACTCAACAGGAACCAGACGTGGAAATATTGAAGAAGCGGAAGAAAAAACTGGTAAGTTAAGGGAATATATGTCCAAGTATCTTATTTATTCCCTGTCAATCAATGCACTTCGTGGACTTACCTCAGAAAGCTTTCAATATCCGCTTGGGTTGAACGGAGAAGGACTTGATGTGCTTCTGAACAATATACCCAAAGAAGAAATCATGCAGATAAAAGAATCTGCCAAAGAGTATATTTCATGGATTGAAGATATATTCTTTGACAGTGAGGAAATATACAAGATGCAGGGATATAAATTGGGAAGAAGTAAATCCAATCTTTATTTCAGGGATAAGTTTATGCAGAAAAAGAACAATCTTTTCTCTGCAGAGAATGCCAATGAAGGTGCTTTGGAGCTGTTGTTTTATCTGACACTTTTTATCAGCAGGAAGACCCCTGACTTTTTTGCCATTGACAACATAGAAAATGGATTGAATCCCCGTTTGTGTAGATTTCTCATGAAGAAAATCTGTGAATTGGCTGTCAAAAATGGTAAGCAGGTACTTATAACAACGCATAATCCGGCCATACTTGATGGTCTTAATCTTAATGACAGCAGTCAGCGGTTATATGTTGTGACCCGTAACGATGAGGGAAAGACACAAGTTAAGCGTATCCAGACAAAGGAACAGACAGGAGAACAGCGTATGATGCTTTCGGAAATGTGGATGAAAGGACTTATTGGCGGTGTACCTTATAACTTCTGATAACATGAGATTGGGTATAATAGCAGAAGGTAGAGCTGACATTGCTGTGATAAAGGCAGTTCTGAAGGCATTGAAGGGCATTGACAGCAGTGATGTCGTTCAATTACGACCAAGTGAACAGTTTGACGAAACGGATTTGAGCGAGATGAATTTCAGTAACTGGAATCTGGTCTTGAAATCATGTGAGGATAATAGCTTACTCCAGTCTTTTTTTGATGTATTGGCAGATGACGCATTACTTGTTGTTCAGATAGACACAGCAGAACGTGGTGAAGCTGGGTATGATATAAACGAACCCTTGCGTACAAAAGATACTGATTGGAAAGAATATTGTGATAGTCTGCATGAAGCGGTGGAAAGTAAAATCTCGAATATTGTTCCGGAGGCTTATCGAGACAAGGTTGCATATGCAATAGCCATTGAAGAGACAGATGCATGGCTTATACCTCTATTTGACAATTCCTGTAAAGAAACAGCACAATATGCAAATCCAAAAGAACGTCTACATTATCTGATTAGTAGGATTGACGGTAAAAAAAGAACCAGATACATCAATACAGACAAGAAGAATCTGGACTATGATAATATAGCAAAAGACATGAAGAAAGGACTTAAGACATGCAGGCAAAGAAGCCGGAGTCTGGATTTGTTCTGTCTTGACCTGGAAAGCAAATACAACATATAATGTTATGCCAATAAAAGAAAACAAGAATTCCTATCTTTTATTGGCATAATGAATTTTATAAGGTTAATATGTCTGTGAAAGAATTTATAGAGTTCAAAAGAGTATATCCGATTCTCAATCCGTAGCTGATGTACTGGATAAGTTAGGGTGTTGTTAAATCAGAATTTGTTATTAAAAGTTTAGAAGTTTTATATACTTAAATATTTGATTATCAGAATATTTATTGTATATTAGTATAGAAAAAAAGTAATTATAACAAACAATGGTATAACAAAAATACATCCTATAATTATGGCAAAAACATTTACTATTACCTGTTATGGCGAGACCAAGGAATATCCTGAGAGCCAGCGTAAGAAAATGATTAAGGAGTTTCAGACAGCTATGCTTTGCTGTGATGGCAGTGAAGCTGAACGCTACAGAAACATATATGGTGACTTAATTGCCGGTGAGAAGGAGTGTATGGACACAGAACGTCCGTTGAGTCCTGAACCTGAAGAAATGATTAAACGAATGTTTACTGTTCAAGAGTAGTATCCTGGAGTTTTTTACATTGCATACCTGCTTCTGATGCGCCCAATTTTTTGGAGCAGCTTCATTCTCAGCTTTTCCGGATAGGTAATCTCCACCTTTTCACCAAGAGCCAGGATTTCATCCACCAGTTCGTCTGTCACAAGAAGCCTGTAATCGAATGACGTGAAAGTACCCATATCATTCCTTTCCACCTGCGAATGGTGGAAAGGGTATTTTCTCAGATAATCTGCAAAATGTCCGTAAGCCTTAAGTGAAACGGTTTCAGGCTGCTGACCATCCGGTACAACAATTCCAATAGAATCAGATATACGTTCAGCCAAAGAGAACCTGTAGTCAGTCTGAAAACTGTTGCCGCTGAGATATATGTTCTTCAGTGCATCAAGAGGAACGGCACAGAACTCTGATCCGTTCCTGTACCCGAGCAGATACCAGCGGTTATGGAACAGCTTCAAACCTTCCGGTCGGAAACGTCCTTCCACTTCATTGCCCTTGTCATTCGTGTAGAATATGTACAGCTCATGCCCATCGCTTATACACTCCGATATATCCGGCAGGTATTCAATACCACTTGACATGTCAGGCAGTACAACACGATGGAACAGACACGGACTGCTTTTCAGAGCCACATCAATGATACGGCTGTTGAACAGCCAGTTGCGGCAACTGTCACCGAGTATTTCATCCAGATTTTGGATATAGTATGTATAGTCCTTTCTATTGCACGCAATGACTATGTCGAAGTTCTCCTCAATCATTTTTCTGTGATGATGGAATGTGCGCAGACTCAACGGCTTTCCATTATACAGGAAATGGTGCTTCCAAATATCACAAAGCCTTTCAAAAGTGACCTTTCTTTCCTGATAGACTGTATGCAACAGCCAAATGTATCGGTTGTAGATATTGTTCATAAAATTACCTCTTATAACTTGTTTAAGTATCTAAATATAAGCATTATAAATGAGATATGCAAGAATTTTGCATATCTGTTTTGTACAATATTTTCACTATAATCCGGACTGGTTTTCAGTACAGATGTACTATGTCCATGCCTTTCTTCACTGCCTCTCTGCAAGTATAGAATGTCCCACCATAAGGCTTGCCGTCATAAAAGGCTATCACGCCACATGAATGCTCCAGCATGAAGTCATTGCGCCTTAGAAGACATCCCTTGAAATAGTGTTCACTCAATACGATAACCCGGTCTGCCTGGGAAATTATTTTCTGATAACGTTCCTTTTCAATTGAAGGCCATCTGCAGTTCTGTCTTCTGAAAGGAACAACGGCAATTAGCCGTATATCCGGATACCTTCCCTTCAGTGAAAATACTGTTTCAGCGGCCATTAGGTCGAATCCCATGGCCATGCCTGAGAAGAAGCAGGTTATACCCGATTTGCAGGCGACGGACACGGCTTCAACAAGCCGTGCCCTTATTTCATCTTGCCTTTCTACGGGAACAGTTCTGTGTCCCGTGAAAGCCAGTGACTTTGATTTTTCTGATAATATTCCGTTCATAGTTCTATACTTTATAATGAGTTCTTGCAAGGAAGATGCCTTCAATGACATTCGCTC
>JAHLFB010000037.1 GCA_018884025.1 Candidatus Phocaeicola faecipullorum | reverse complement strand
GAGACTGTAGATTTCCAGAACAACTTCGATGATACACTTCAGGAACCGACTGTAATGCCGACACGTATCCCTAACCTGTTGGTGAATGGTGCTTCCGGTATTGCTGTAGGTATGGCAACAAATATGCCTACACACAATCTGGCTGAAGTTATTGATGGCTGTGTAGCTTATATCGATAATAATGATATCGATGTTGATGGCCTGATGCAATATATCAAAGCGCCTGATTTCCCTACCGGCGGATATATATATGGTGTAAGCGGAGTAAGAGACGCTTATCAGACTGGTCGCGGACGTGTGGTAATGCGTGCAAAGACCGAAATAGAAACACATACCAATCACGACAAGATTATCGTAAACGAGATTCCATATAATGTCAATAAGAAGGAACTTATCGAACATATCGCTTCACTGGTAAATGAGAAGAAGATAGAAGGTATCTCATACGTGAACGATGAGTCCGACCGCGAAGGTATGCGTATAGTAATAGACGTAAAACGCGATGCCAACGCAAGTGTGGTCCTGAACAAACTGTTCAAGATGACTGCGCTTCAGACTTCATTCGGTGTAAATAATATTGCTTTGGTTAATGGACGTCCTCGTTTGCTCAATCTTAAGGACCTTATAAGATTGTTCGTTGAACACAGACACGAGGTTGTTATTCGCCGTACTAAGTACGATTTGCGCAAGGCTCAGGAACGTGCCCACATTCTTGAAGGACTTATCATCGCTTCGGACAATATAGATGAAGTAATCAGAATTATCCGTGCTGCTAAAACTCCTAACGAGGCTGTCACTAACCTGATGAACCGTTTTGAACTCAGTGAGATACAGGCACGCGCAATCGTCGAAATGCGTCTCCGTCAACTTACAGGCCTGCTTCAGGAACAGTTGCATGCTGAATATGAGGAACTTATGAAGCAGATAGCATACTATCAGGAAATCCTTTCAAACGATGAACTCTGTATGAAAGTCATCAAGGATGAATTGATAGAGGTTAAGGAAAAGTATGGTGACAAACGTCGTTCAGAGATTGTATATGCTTCTGAAGAGTTCAATCCGGAAGATTTCTACGCTGACGAGCAGATGGTTATCACTATTTCTCATCTGGGATACATTAAACGTACTCCGTTGGCAGATTTCCATGCTCAGAACAGAGGTGGAGTAGGGTCAAAAGGTAGTGAAACACGTGACGAAGACTTCATAGAACATATTTATCCTGCTACAATGCACAACACTATGCTGTTCTTTACACAGAAAGGTAAGTGTTATTGGCTGAAGGTTTATGAAATACCTGAAGGTAACAAGACATCAAAGGGACGTGCCATCCAGAATCTGTTGAATATAGATGCCGATGATGCTGTAACAGCATATCTTCGTGTGAAGAATCTTAATGACACTGATTTCATCAACAGCCATTACGTATTGTTCTGTACCAAGCAGGGAGTTATTAAGAAGACACTTCTTGAACAGTATTCACGTCCTCGTCAGAACGGTGTGAACGCTATTACAATTCGTGAAGACGACAGGGTGATAGAAGTTCGTATGACAAATGGTAACAACGAAATTGTCATAGCTAACCGTAACGGTCGTGCAATACGTTTCCATGAGAGTGCGGTACGTGAAATGGGACGTACGGCTACTGGTGTTCGCGGTATAACTCTTGATGAAGACGGAAAAGACGAGGTGATAGGAATGATTTGCATAAAAGATCCTCAGAAGGAAACAATTATGGTTGTTTCTGAGAAGGGATATGGAAAACGTTCCGATATTGAAGACTACCGTAAGACAAACCGTGGAGGAAAAGGTGTCAAGACGTTGAATATTACAGAAAAGACAGGTTCACTCGTGGCTATCAAGTCTGTAACCGATGAGAACGACCTTATGATTATAAACAAATCCGGTATTACAATACGTGTGAAGGTGGCAGATTTCCGTATCATGGGACGTGCTACACAGGGAGTAAAACTGATAGATTTGGAAAAACGTAACGATAGTATAGGTTCTGTATGTAAAGTGACATCCCAGACAGAAGAAGAAACACCGCAGGAAGATGTACAGGAAGATGTACAGGAAGGTGAAACTTCAGAGAATGGAACACAGACAGATGAACCACAACAAGAGAATAATCAAAACAATTGACTTACTAAAATTTAAACCATTATGAAAAAAGTATTACTAGCAGCAGCTGTGCTATTTACTACATGCGCAGTATCAGCACAGACAAGTGTTGTAAAAGAAGCGAAGTCGGAAAAGAGTGATCCGGTAAAGGCCGCTAAGATTATTGAACCAGCATTGAGCGACCCGACTACAGCCAACGATCCTGAAACATGGAAATTGGCCGGTGATTTCCAGAAAGCTATCTATGATGATGAAAATATGAAACTGTATTTGCCTGGTGGTAAAGCTGATACAGCTAAGTTGTACAACAGTTTGGCTAAGATGTTCGAATATTACATGAAATGTGATGAAGTAGAACAGGCTAAAGTCGCAAGCGGTGAACTTAAGAAACCTAAATTGAGAAAGAAACTTGCAAAGACTCTTGCTACTGTACGTCCTAACTTGACTAATGCAGGATCTGATGCATACAATGCAGGAAACTACAGCAATGCATTGAAATTCTTCGGTATATATTGCGATGCTGCTACAGCTCCTATCTTTGCAGATATGGATGAAGTGAAGAACGATACTCTTGTTCCTCTTATCGCAAACTATGCTACTCTTGCAGCAAACTCTTTGAAAGACAATGCAGCAGTTATCAAGTATGCAAATATCGGTAAGAACCACAAGGAAGAAGGTTACAGAGCTTTGATGTGTCTTGCAGAAGTTTACAAGTCAGAAGAAGCTAAAGACTCTGTTAAATGGCTTGCTGCTATTAAGGAAGGTGTTGAAAAATTCCCTGCACAGGAATATTTCGTAGGTAACCTTATGGACAATTATATCCAGAAAGGACAGATAAAAGAAGCTTTGTCTGAAATAGACGATATCATTGCTAATAATCCATCTCCATATTTCTTGTACGTAAAAGGTGTTCTTCAATATGAAAACAAGGACTATCAAGGAGCATTGGCTACTTTGCAGACAATTGTAGATAAGAACGACGGCTTCGTAGCTGAAGCATATTCAAAGATGGGCGATTGCTATTTCTTCCCCGGACAGGATGTAGAAGAAGCAAACTCAAAACTTCCTATGGATGATCCTAAGTATGCAGAAGGCGAAACCAAGATTAAGGAACTTTATTCCAAGGCACAGCCATATTATGAGAAAGCTAAGGAACTGGCTCCTGACAACAAAGCTTTGTGGGGACAGTATCTGTTGAGAATTTACTGGAAACTTAACAAAGCTGAATACGAAGCTCTTGAGAAAGAACTTGGATATTAATCTCAAACTTTACAATAAGAAAATCCCGGTCTGCTCAGGCCGGGATTTTTTATTGGGTGAACTTTCTCAGAACTTAAAGCTTATACTTCCATATGGCAGGCAGTTCTTTGACAGATGTACAGAGTAGAAATCTACGATATCTTCTTCAGGCGGATTTCCAAGCAGGTTGTACAGACCGCATCTGAAAAGCAACAGCTTATCTCCAAAATCTTTCCTGAATGTATATCCCACATCGATTCTGTAGTTAAATTCTCCGCGAGTTTTTCTGAAACCTAAATCCTTGTCACTCTCGAACCAGTGGTCGGAAACCTTTATTCTTCCGGACTTTGCTATACATCCCAATGACAGGCTTGATGATTTGCTTATCTTGTATGATAATGCTCCGGCAGCGTAGTGAGGCATATCGTATAAAGAAGGCACTTTGCCGAGCTCTTTATATTCATCAAACCATTCACGGCTTCTTGCATAGGTGTACGACAGTTGCATGGTCCATCTTCTATACATATAATAGAGGAATATCTTGATACCGTAGCTGTCACCGTTACCGGCCATTATGTAATTATTCCAATTGTCGTTTTCTACAATGACGTCCGGTTTCAGTGCCACTACTTTCCGTCTTGTCTTATAATAAGCAGATGTTTCCAATTTCCCTCTGTCACTGTCGAAATTTCTTTTCCAGCCTATCTCGTAGTGCTCCGAGGAACGTGGCTTGAATCCTTCTATGCTCGGCATCCTGAAGTCGGTAGGAAGTGCAAACCCGTTGAAGCTGATATAATGGTAGAATTGCTCCATTTTGGAGAAGTTCAGATATATCATATTGTTCTTTCCCGGGGTGAAATTCAATGCAAATCGTGGCTGAATACTGTAATAGTTGCGGAAATTAACAGGATTATAGGCTACGAAATGTACTCCTATACGGGTAGATACCTTGTCAGTAATGCGTATATAGTTGTCGTAATACAGAGAATACTGGTTTATTGCTTCATTCTGTTTATTCATATTATTTCCAAAGGCAGTCATCTCGTATAACTCATGCGAGTATTTGAAACCCCAGCGAGTGGAATATATATTCTCTGGACTATAAGTAAATTCGGTGTTGAAATTGAAAGTCTTTATTCCGCTGCTTATCTCGTTGCTTCCGGAAATCTGCTCGTCATTTTTATACATTTCGTTTTGGGAATTTTCATCATCCCAATTATTGCCCCAGCTATCTTCCCAGCCGTTGTCCTGTTCTGTATCATCGCCTAATCCGCTGTCGGTATCGGAACTGAAACCAAGGGCATCGGCATTTGCCCGGCTTATGTGCGAAGAATAATATGCAGATGTCGTATTACCTAATTTTCCCCACATTCCGCTATATGTAGCCTTGTATATCTGGTTGTTCCATTTCACAATGGGGATAGCCTCTTCTGTGTAAATAGGCAGTTTGTATTCATCGAATGTGTTGTATGCCAACAGTTTCACGGAACTTGTTTCCGAGAGAAAGTATGACAGCTTTGCCGTATAGTCGAACGAATAATGGTTCAGCCTGTTTTCTGCCGATAGAAGTTCGTCGAAGAAGTCCATCCAGCTTCTTCTGACACTCACCAGATACGACAGCTTGTTCTTTATGATAGGTCCTTCGAGGGTAAGCGATGCGGCAGGCATGTCGATGGAGAAAGTGCGTGTATGTTTGTTCTTGTTTCCGTCCTTAAGATTAAATTCCGTTACAGACGAGAGTCCGCCTTCCAGACGGGTAGGGAAGAAGCCCTTGTGGAATACTATGTTCTTTATCACGTCGCCATTGAATTGGGGCAGTAGAGCATTTACGTGTCCCGGATGAAAGACTGGCACACCGTCGAGCAGAATTATGTTTTCGTCATAACTTCCGCCGTCCACCATAAAGTTGTTGCCCGTAGGAGTGCCGGTCACTCCCGGCAAAATCCATATTTGCGAAAACAGGTCGTTGCCGCTGAAAGACAACATTCCCGATGGAGTAATCTCTGCCAGTTCCGCATCATTTCTGATAGACCTGACCGTAACCTCGTCAACTTCGAACAGAGCCGGTTTGAGATTCATGTCCAGTCTTTTTCTGCTATAAAGATGCAAAGGTGTGGAGAACTTCTCATATCCCATATAGCTTATTTCGATGGTATATTCTCCTTCTGTAAGGTTCAGCCGGTAGTTGCCGTTCTCGTCGCTTGTGGAGTAAAGCTTCTTGCCGTCCGTATCTGACGCCATAATGATTGCCCCATACAGTTTCTCGGATGTTGATTCGTCGGCTATCGTTCCGCTTACTGAAAACTCCCTTTTGGCATCAATGCGTATCGCGATTTTTCTTCCTGGCATTTCCGTTATGCTGTATCTGTAGTCTTTAAGAATAATCTCCAGCAGTTGGGCTACAGACATTGTGGCAGACTGTCTCACTGTGCAGTTCTTTTCCATGTCTATAGTCTGGTTGAACGAAATCGATATTCCCATTTGTTTCTCGATATAGCTGAACCATTGAAGCACAGAAGCCGATGAGGCTCTAACGAAGAGAACCTCATCGGTCAGTTTATTTTTTTTCTGATGAAAAAATGTTTTCCTTTATACCTCCTGCCGCTGTGTCGGCCGCTGTTCCCGTCACAGACGTTTCCCTGTTTGGGAAAGCATCTCCTGCATGAGCCATTGCTGACAGCAGTAGCAGGACTTTCATTGATTGATGTATCATCCGGCTATAAATGCTAGGTTAATATAATCGGTAATGCTTTCCGGCTTCCAGAATTTCGTATTTGCAGCTGCACAGGAAAGCCAGTTCCACATCTTGAACCGAATAATATTCTATATCTTTCTGATTATCAAATCATACATTCAATATTCATTGTAATTTGATACCGCAAAGTTCCCGGAATTTACAATGCTAATACCGGGATTTGAATGCTATTATAAGTAAATGCGCCGTTTTAAATTGCGCTTCTATATTCATTCGGCGTACACCCAGCCACTTT
>JAHLFB010000036.1 GCA_018884025.1 Candidatus Phocaeicola faecipullorum | reverse complement strand
CGGCACAGAGTCTGGAGAAAATGAACTGGTTTAATGAACCTGAAAAATGGGAGATAAAGGACAGTAAAACCATGACAATGTTCGTTACTCATCAGAGTGACTATTGGCGTATATCACACTACGGTTTTACTGTTGACGATGCTCCTTTCTACTATGCTACGTATGGTGGTGAGTTTGAAGCAAAGGTAAAGATATCAGGAGAATACAAGACAAGGTTTGATCAGGCCGGTATAATGTTGAGGATAGATCATGAGAATTATATCAAGGCAGGAATTGAATTTGTCGATGGCAAGTATAATCTTAGTACGGTTGTTACTCATAAGACATCCGACTGGAGTGTCATTACTCTCGATAAGCCTGTTCCTTATATATGGATTAAGGCAGTAAGAAGACTTGATGCCGTAGAGGTGTTCTATTCTTTCGATGACAAGGAATACACTATGATGCGTAATGCGTGGATGCAGGACAATATTCCGATGAAAGTTGGCGTAATGGCAGCATCTCCCGATGGAAACGGATTTGAAGCCAAATTCGAGAACTTCACTGTGAAACATTTGCCGGACATGCGCAGACTGGAATGGCTGAAAAAGAATAAGGCTGAATAAATATAAAATAATTGACAGAGTTAGGCATCTAAAACTATGTCAATTTGCATAGGATTATGTCGTAAAAATATATAGCTACCAATGTTGTCGTAAGGCATATGAATTTATTTTGAGAATTGATGCAGTTTCATGCAAATATTATGATTTTATATAAAGAGCAAAAATTCTTAAGATTATGAATAACTTAAACAAATAATGGTAGGAATATCATTTATAGAACATATGAATATTAGTAATCAATAAAATAGTATTATGAAGAAAAACAAATTTGTAGTTTTACCGGCATCATTAATGATTATGATGTCGTGTGCAGAAGGGGGAAATTTATTTAATGAAACATCGTTCATTGGCGAATGGCATGAGATAATGCCTGTAAACAAGCATATTCTCCAGGGTGTTGTGTTTGAAAAGGATGGAAAGGCTTCGTCTGTAGGTATGGCTACTTTGAAATATAATGGTTGGGAATTGTTGAAGAATGGCAAGGAATGCAGTATTGTATTATCAGGCGAAAGTATTGGAAACGGACAGACTATACAATTCTCAGATACACTTAATGTTGTATCATTGAATAATGATACTTTGACCTTGGGAAAAGGTGATATGTATCGTATTCAGTATGTTAAATCTGAAAATCCGGAAGGACAGCTTATAGGAGGCAGTGATGCTGCCATGGGATATACTTATTCAAAAGTTCTTGACAAGAAAATCAGGATTTTTGAAGAAGGTAGCCGTTTGTTGTCGGCTACAGATCCGAATGCCACTATGGCTGCATATTCAGTGTTTTCTGCCGATTCATCAAAGGTAGAGCTGTTTTTGCCTGGAGGGGCTGTGGTATTGGACAAGCGTGTCAGACCTAATGGTACTGCAGTATGGAACGTAGAGGATGATGATACTTATATGGTAGAGAAGTGTAACGATGAATGGCTGGTTACCAGAAGAGGCAAGTTGCTTTATGTAACGTCAGGAACAGAGAATACTATTAATGCAGAATTTACAGGAAAAGGTGGCGAGAATCTGTTCGTTACATTTTTCAATAATGCAGGAGTGGCTCAGATGAATTATAACGGTGGCGATTATTTGCTTTATCAGTATCGTACTGCTTCCGGTTACGGATATAAGAATGCTTTTGCCGATATTCGTGGAAAAGGCAAGAATATGACACTTACTTTGGCAGGAAATGAATCTTCTATAGAATTTACAGAGAAATGAAAAATGGCCGGACTTTGATTTTGACAGGCCTTTTTATATAAAAAGAATCCCGGTTCGGAATTGTTTTAGGTTTCCGAATCGGGATTTCTGTCATTTATAATTGGGATTTTGTAATCAGTTACAGATTGTCATTAGTAAGAGTCTTACCCTTGTATTCACCTGTAAGAGTTTTCAGGAACTTCACGATGTTGGCAGTTTCAGTTTCTGTAAGTGTGATACCAACTTCGTATTTAGCCATATCGTTTACAGCTTCTTCAAGTGTCTTCTTGGTACCGTCGTGGTAGTAAGGACCTGTCAGCTCGATGTTTCTCAGGCCAGGAACCTTGAATCTGTGCATGTCGCGTTCAGTCTTGGTTTCCTTGTTGCGGCCATGGTCTTCGAAGGTGATTTCAGTACCTCTGTCGCCGAAGTAGTCAGCTCTGACTCCCATAAGCTCATATGACTGTCCTCCCAAGTTTTCACCCACGTGACAAGTAGCGCAGTTGTACTCCTTGAACAGTTCGTAGCCGTTTATCTCTTCTGCTGTAAGGATATTCTTGTCGCCTTTCAGATATTTGTCGAACTTAGAGTTAGGAGTAATCAATGTGCGTTCGAATTCCTGAATAGCATCAGTGATAGTTTCCTGGGTAAATCCTTCAGGATATACTTCCATAAATGCTTTTTCAAAAGCTTTGTCTTCTGAAAGGACCTTACAGATATCATCGAATGATTTGTGTCCCATTTCGATAGGGTTGAGTGGAGGACCACCTGCCTGTGCTGCCAGTGTTGCTGCACGTCCGTCCCAGAACTGAACGAAGTTGTAGTGAGCATTGAACACGGTAGGTGCGTTTACACCTCCAACCTGTCCGTCAACACCTTCAGAGAAACGCTTGTTGTCCACACCAGCAGTGTTCAGAGCATGACAAGTTGCACACGATACGGTATTGTCTATAGAAAGACGTGTGTCGTGGAAAAGCATATCTCCAAGGATAACCTTGCGGATATCTACAGGAATAGAATCTTGTATAGGGCGTATCGGTTCGTTTGCAAACTCAGCTGCAGCCAGAGTATTTGGATATGCCTGAGCTCTGTAATTCTTTACCCAGTCAAGAGCAATCTCTGTTTTCTTGCCAGTCATAGACGAACCCCAGTGTACGAGGTAATATTTTGCCAACGGCATTGTACCGTCCTTTATTACCTTTTCTACTTTAGCTAAATCGACCTCGCCCACTTTCTCGCCATTCTTGATAGCTGTCATCATAGGCTCTACGTCAAACTCTCTGTATCCTTTCTCGATATCCTCTTTCACCACTTTGCCTGCAATAGGGAAGTTGGCATAGAAAGGAAGTTTAGGATTTGCCGAATGGCATTCCATACATCCTCCGTCAGTAAGTATTGCAAGCATTCTTTCGTTTGCTGCAAGCGATTCTGATGGAGCCTGATTTACAAGGCGGTAAACTGCCACAGCTCCCGCTGCAATCAGTAATGCTGCCAAGATAATCTTTTTCTTCATAATCTCAGTTTTTAAAATGTTAGTATTAGTAGTTTCCTTTTGGGATTATTGTCTATTATATAAATGTACACTCTTCTGTGCCGCAGGAAGATAGTTTACTCCATACCAGCACATCTGCAGTGATATAAATCCTGCTATGAGCAGCCCGTACAGTAGTCTTTTACTCTTATACGTTCTTTGCAACCGTATGTGTATATACAGCAAATAAATGCTCCAGGTGATGGCTGCCCATGTTTCCTTCGGGTCCCAGCTCCAGTAATTGCCCCATGCATCCTTTGCCCATATAGCTCCGGTCAGCATACCTATGGTGAGGAAAGCTGTTCCGGTATATACCAGTTCGTCTGCAGTAGTAGTGTATATTTCTTTATGTTTTTTCATTCCTATACATCCTATGATGAATGCGCATCCAAGGACTGAGTATGAAAACATATATACAGTTACATGAGGGATGAACCACACGCTTTGCAGAGCTGGCATCAAAGATTGGTCGTGTATCTCCGGCTTGAGTATGTTGATAATGCAGAATACTGTAGATACCAGTGTTGAGAATGAGAGTATCCACCTGTATTTCCATCTCCAGTATGTGATAAGTCCGGATATTCCCATGAAGAGAGAGTACCATAATCGGGTTTCTCCCATTGTTCTGAGCGGAGGTCTTTGCAGATAAATCCACAGTCCTATGATAAATGCCAGGAAAACAATGCTGCCTGAAAGACTTGCTGTAACGGCTGTTTTTGAGATACCGTTTTTCATGGCAGAGGTAACAGCACTTATAATCCACAGGATTACAGATACGATGGTGAATATATAGAAAACATCCCAGTTGATTGTCATTTTTTTATAGTTATAAGGGTTATTGTTACTGTTTTGAAGTCTGTTTTTGGGGGCCTCCGATAAACATTCCTACAGCTCCGGCTATTGTCATTATTATGCCTATGAGCTGGATATATTTCCATGGCTGACGTACTATCTGCAGGACACAGTATTGCGGTTTGTCACTGCGTGTATCGTAGCTAACCAGATATATGTCTTCACCAAATTTATATTCGTAAGGGTGGTTTACTTCAAGACTTATCTGTGATGAATTCCCGGAATGTCTGTCTGAAACTTTTACCTCCGCTACATAGCTTCTGGGCATTCCGTTCTGATAGTAATCCGCGTCGAAACCTGTCAGCTGCAGGTCGTAGTCAAGATAAAAATGCTTGCCTTCCATGGTCAGAGCTTCATTGTTCTCTTTGTCGAAAAATACGGGTATTCTGGCTGTGATAATGTCGCTGCTACCCATGAAACCGCCAAAGAGTGCAAGCCATACTCCGGCATGGTTGAGCAGAAATCTCCATCTTTTCTTTTTCCTTGATTTAAATCCTCTTATGGTTATGGCTGCAAGATGTGAGAGCAAAATAAACAGTATCGATACAAAAATCCATGAGGACATGAAATTATAGAATCCAAGTTGTCCCAAAATTCCTTCTTTTTGTTCTGCTTCTATAGCTGACAGTTGTGGAAACAGTCCGATGACGAGTGTCCCGTAAACGAACAGGAACAGACTGAAAGCTGTAGTTTGTGGAGATACAAGAATACCTGATATGTTTTTACTGCGGTTATTGTCCTTTTGAAGTAGATATACAGAGTAAATCCATATTACTCCAAGAATAATATTCAGTGGAAATTCAAAAAAGTGAAACGGAAAGTTTCCTGCAAAGTATTGTATAATGACGGCTGCCATTATTGGACATAGCAATATCAGGTAGGTATTTTTCGTCATTTTGTGTAGTTGTAAGTCTGAAACAATAGTTTTTGTGTATTATTCTGCAAAAATAGTAAAAACAATCTATTTTCAATATATTATTAAATAAAAATTGTATTTGTTACAAAAAAGTAATAGTAATATATATAAGACGATGATTACATAAAATAAAAGCAATGACGCTTATTGTTGTTTATAAGAGTCATTGCTTTATTTAGTTTCGTTTGGGTTTGTATTACATGCTTTTCAAAGCCTTGCAAAGCTGGTCAGGACATGAAGTGTTCTTGTTTCCGCAACGGATACCTTTAAGGCGCGAGATAACTTCGTTTACTTCCATTCCTTTTACTAGCGAGCAGATACCTTTAAGATTTCCGTTACATCCACCTGTGAAGCTTACTTCTTTAATCTTGTTGTTTTCTACTTCAACTTCGATAAATGAACTGCATGTTCCTTGTGTTCTGTAGTTTATTTTCATCGTTATTGTTTATTAGGTTATAAAAAAACAGATTTCACACGAAGAAAACTTTATGCGAAATCTGTTTCAGTCAGTATCTTAAAGAATGATTACTCTTCTTCTGGCTTCATGTTAGTGTAAACATTCTGCACATCGTCGAATTCTTCAAGACGTTCTACCATCTTGTCGATAGTTTCGCGCTGTTCTGGAGTAACATCTTTCAAATCGTTTGGCACGTATGTGAACTCACCACCGACATCCTCGAAACCACATTCTTCAAGGTGTTTCTGGATAAGAGAGTAGCTCTTAGGATCACCATAGATTGTGATTGTTCCTTCTTCAGGATCTTCGTCGTATTCATCTTCTACGTTGTAGTCGATAAGGTCAAGGATAAGTTCTTCCATATCAAGACCGTCTTTCTTCTTGAATGTGAATACACACTTGTGGTCGAACAAGAAAGCTAGTGAACCTGTAGTTCCAAGGTTACCTGAGAATTTGTTAAATACTGAACGTACATCAGCTACAGTACGTGTAGTGTTGTCTGTAAGTGTATCAACAAAGATTGCAACTCCATAAGGACCGTATCCTTCGTAAGTCATTCCCTTGTAGTCGCTCTGGTCTTTACCCTGTGCGTTCTTGATTGCACGTTCGATATTGTCCTTCGGCATGTTCTCACGCTTGCAGACAGCGATGATAGAACGTAGTGTAGGGTTATTTTCTGGTTCCGGACCACCAGCTTTTACTGCAATTGCAATTTGTTTACCCAGACGTGTAAAGGTCTTAGCCATGTGACCCCATCTTTTCAATTTGGTAGCTTTTCTATATTCAAACGCTCTTCCCATTGGTTTATAATTTTATATGTTATTTTTTATTGTTGTATTATCTCAATTTAGCATCAAGTTTGTTCTGCAGGTTAGTGATAAGTTTCTGCATGAACTTGTCAATCTGCTTGTCGTTCAATGTTGCATTCTCATCCTGAAGCATGAAGCTTACAGCGTAGCTCTTCTTGCCTGCCTCAAGGTTCTTGCCTTCGTAAACGTCGAACAGTTCAACAGATTTCAGGAGTTTCTTGTCTGTTTCGTAAGCTATCTTTTCGATTTCAGCGAACTGTACTTTCTTGTCGATAAGCAATGCAAGGTCACGTTTAACAGCAGGGAATTTAGATATTTCCTTGTAAGTTACTCTGTTGCCCTTGATTGATTTCATAAGTTCGTTCCAGCAGATGTCGGCAAAATAAACTTCATTGTCGATATCGAATGCTTTCTGAATCTTCTTGCTCAGTACTCCGAATGTAGCCAACAGTTTTCCTCCACGAGTGTGTACTGATATTGCTACTGAGTAGATATCATCTGTAAGATTTCCGAATACAAGGCCACCGAAGTTTACACCAAGACGACGGAAAATATTAAGAACGTATGCCTTGAGTTCATAAACAGATGAGTTTTCGTCAGCATGTGCCCATGAGTTGCTTACACGTTTGCCAGTTACCCACATACCGAGGTGAAGTTCTTCAGAATATGCGGCAAGAATCTTTTCAGGGTTCTTCTTTTCAGCATTGAAGTGGTAGCATTTACCGAATTCGAAGAATTTCAAATCTGCATTCTTGCGGTTTGCATTGTGCTGGATGCTTTCAAGACCACCGAAAAGCAGGGTTGCACGCATTACGTTCAAGTCGTTGCTCAACGGGTTCATCAGGCGAACCAAGTTTTCAGGCTTGTAAGTTTCAAGTCCTTCGTAATAAGCAGCTGCAGTAAGCGAGTTGTTCATTATTTCGTTAAATCCGCATCCTACAAGCTGTTCAGAAACAATGTTCTGAAGTTTAACAGACTTGTCTTCAGCGCCTTTAACGTTGATGCTTGATTTCAGGCTGGTAGGGATCTCTACATTGTTGTATCCATAGATACGGAGAATATCTTCCACTACGTCGCATGGACGCTGTACGTCAACACGGTAAGGAGGAACAAGAAGAGAAAGACCTTCAGCTGTTTCGTTCACAATCTTCATTTCAAGACTGCTTACTATGCTCTTGATTGTTTCTGCAGGGATAACTTTTCCGATAAGTGTATTTACATAATCGTATGAAAGTTCGATAGCGAAATCAGCGATAGGAGCAGGGTAGTTGTCCTTGATTTCAGATGCTATTTCACCGCCGGCAAGTTCTTTCACCAATATTGCAGCTTCCTTCAGTGCATAGATAGTGATATTAGGGTCGATACCACGTTCAAAACGGAATGAAGAGTCTGTGCTAAGTCCGTGACGGCGCGCAGTCTTACGAACCCAAGTAGGGTTAAAGTATGCACTTTCAAGGAATACATCTGTAGTAGCCTCAGTAGTACCTGAATCAAGGCCACCGAATACTCCGGCAATACACATAGGTTCTTCTGCGTTGCAAATCATAAGGTCGCGTTCAGACAAAGTACGTTCCACTTCGTCAAGAGTTACGAATTTTGTACCTTCAGCACAAGTTCTTACTACGATTTTGCCACCTTTAATCTTGTTTGCATCGAAACAGTGCATTGGCTGTCCGTAAGCGTGAAGTATGTAGTTTGTAATATCGACGATATTGTTGATAGGGCGGACACCGATAAGGCGAAGCTTGTTCTGAAGCCATTCAGGACTTTCCTTTACAGTGACATTCTTTATTGCGACACCTGCATATCTTGGACATGCTTCAGTGTTTTCCACCTCAATGTCGATATTCAGATTGTTGCTGTCCACCTTGAAAGAGTCTATAGAAGGACGTTTCAACTCTGCTTTGTATCCGTTTTGGATTAACCACGCATAAAGGTCGCGAGCCACACCATAGTGTGAGCATGCATCCGAACGGTTTGGAGTGATATCAACTTCAAGTACATATTCGCTCTTTATATTGTAATATTCTTTTGCAGGAGTTCCCGGAACAGTGTCTGCAGGAAGGACTATGATACCGTCATGACTTGTTCCCACTCCGATTTCATCTTCTGCACATATCATACCGTTAGACTCTACGCCACGGAGTTTTGATTTCTTGATGGTGAAACATTCGTCGCCATCGTAAACTTTTGTTCCAAGAGTTGCTACTATTACTTTCTGACCTGCCGCAACGTTGGCTGCACCACAAACTATCTGTACAGGTTCTCCCTGTCCCAAGTTTACTGTAGTTACGTGCATATGGTCTGAGTTTGGATGAGGCTCGCAAGTCAGGACTTCACCTACTACAAGTCCTTCGAGGCCTCCTTTTATAGTCTGAACTTCCTCTACGCCTCCGGTTTCGAGACCGATTGAGGTAAGTGCGGCTGCTACTTCATCTGGAGTCAAATCGAAATTGACATATTCTTTCAGCCAGTTATAAGAAATATTCATATATATAATGTTTTTATGTATTTTTATGAATGATGCGCAAAGTTAATATAAATATTTGGTTTACAAGACTGCGTAAAAGTTTTTTTATGAAATCAGAAAGGTACATCTGGTAGCGGTGCGCCAAATGGATTTCCCTCTTGTGCTGGAGCCATGTCTGCCGGTGGGGGAGGTACTGAACTTCCTCCTTTATTCATTTTTGAGCGGATGACAGGTGTCGCGTTTTCTTCTGTAGGCAGTGGCACAATCATTTCATCCTCAGGATTCTGGAATCTTGCAAACTCTCCACGGAAACGTAACAGTACATCGCCTACGGCACCGTTACGGTGCTTGGCTATGATTATTTCTGCCATACCGTGAAGGTCGTTACCCTTTTCGTCGGTATAAATCTTGTAGTATTCAGGACGGTGGATGAAGCAAACCATATCGGCATCCTGCTCGATGGCTCCCGATTCACGAAGGTCACTCAACTGCGGACGCTTGCCGTCCACTCCCTCACGGTTTTCCACACCACGGTTCAACTGACTCAGGGCTATGATAGGTATGTTCAATTCCTTGGCAAGACCTTTGAGCGAACGTGATATGGTGCTGACTTCTTCCTGACGGCTGCCGAACGACATACCGCTAGCATTCATCAGCTGCAGGTAGTCGATGATGATGATTTTCACATCATGTTCCCTAACCAGACGGCGTGCTTTTGTTCTTAGCTCAAATACTGACAATGAAGGAGTATCATCGACGTATAGAGGAGCATCATACAGCTCCTTAATCTTATAGTCCAGCTGTCCCCATTCGTAAGGAGCTAGCTGTCCGCTCTTGATTTTCTCGCCCGGTATCTCACATACGTTTACAATCAAACGGTTGACTAACTGGACGTTACTCATTTCAAGCGAGAATAAAGCTACCGGTACTTTATTGTTTACGGCTATGTTCTTGGCCATAGAAAGCACGAACGCAGTTTTACCCATCGCAGGACGTGCGGCAATGATGATAAGGTCGGAGTTCTGCCATCCGGAAGTCATCTTGTCGAGCTTGTGGAAACCGCTTGCCAGACCGCTCAAACCGTCGGTACGTGCGGCTGCAGTACGAAGCATCTCATACGCTTCCTGTATTACAGGGTTAATTTGCGTATAGTCCTTCTTCATGTTCTGCTGTGAGATTTCAAACAGACGTCCTTCTGCTTCCTGCATAATGTCGTCCACGTCTTCTGTCTCGTCGAAAGCCTTTTTCTGAATGTTGCTTGTGAAAGTTATAAGCTCTCTTGCAAGGTACTTCTGTGCGATGATTCGTGCGTGATATTCGATATGTGCAGACGATGCCATCATACCGCTCAACTGTGTGATATAGAACGGACCTCCAACTTCGTCAAGGTGTCCCATGAATCGCAGGTGTTCTGTCACTGTGAGCAGGTCTATAGGTTTCTGCTGTATAGCCAAGTCTGTTATGGCAGCATAAATAAGCTGATGTCTGTGCTCGTAGAAAGATTCCGGTTTAAGAATCTCACTCACAAGTGAGTAGGCATCCTTTTCAATCATCAGTGCACCAAGTACAGCCTTCTCCAGTTCAGGAGCCTGAGGCTGAAGGTGTCCGTATTCATCCGTAAGCTTTTCTTTGCTTACCTTTGTTGTTCTTGTAGGTCTTTTCTGTGTAGTAGCCATTATCTATGGTATAATTTTTTGCAAAGATAAGATTTTCCTATTTATAATGTAGGATAAACTATAATAACTAATTGCAAAAAATGAAATGTGGTTTCATCTTTTGGTGCTGACTATTGTCAGCAGAGCTGCCCACTATAGTCAGTAATGCTGCCGACCATAGTCGGTAATGCTGCCCACTATAGTCAGCACCAAAAAAACCGGCATATTATATGTCTGGTTACTCCAAAACGAAATGTGATTTTTCAAAACGAAATGCGCAAAAAAAAGCAGGAAGAAAAACCTTACGGCTTCCTTCCTGCTCTTAATATTCTATAAGACAAGGATTATTTTACAGGAATCTTGTCTATTCTCTTCTGATGACGTCCGCCTTCAAATTCTGTATTGAAGAATTCTGTCATTATCTTGTCTGCCATATTAGTATCAATAAATCTTCCCGGCATAACAAGTACATTTGCATTATTATGCTGGCGTGACAGCTTGGCTATTTCAGGAATCCAGCAAAGTGCCGCACGTATTCCCTGATGTTTGTTCAGTGTGATGCCAATTCCTTCGCCACTACCGCATATTGCTATTCCAGGATAACATTCTCCTGTCTCTACAGCTTCTGCCAATGGGTGTGCGAAGTCAGGATAATCGCAACTTTCAGTAGAGTAAGTTCCAAAATCTTTGTATTCTAATCCTTTTGCTTCCAACCACTGCTTAACATACTGTTTCAGTTCAAATCCTGCGTGGTCGGATGCGAGTCCTACTATTTTCATTATAACATTGCTTTTACTTGGTTATATACATTTTCTGCTGTGAATCCCAGTTTTTCGTCCAATACTTTGTATGGTGCGGAGAATCCGAATGATTCAAGACCCCAAACCTTTCCGTTAGGACCTACAAGTCCTTCAAGGTTTACAGGAAGACCTGCTGTAAGTCCGAATACCTTAGCTCCGGTAGGGATAACACTTTCCTGATATTCCTTGCTCTGGCTGCGGAACAAACCTTCAGAAGGAACAGAAACGATACGTGTCTTGATACCGTCTTTGTGCAGCAGTTCAGCACCTGCTACAAGTGTAGATACTTCAGAACCGGAAGCAACCATGATGATATCTGGTGTTCCTTCAGAGTCAGTTACGATGTAACCACCTTTAGCAGCTTCAGCATATTTAGTACCTTCAGGAAGGTCTGTGATATTCTGACGAGAAAGAATCAAAGCAGATGGAGTATCGATGTTTTCCATTGCAAGTTTCCAAGCTTCAGTAGTTTCCTTAGCATCAGCAGGACGAAGAACAAGCATAGAGTTCTTTCCGTGGTGGTTTTTCAGTTTTTCCATCAAACGGATCTGTGCTTCCTGTTCTACAGGTTCGTGAGTAGGACCGTCTTCACCTACGCGGAATGCATCGTGAGTCCAGATGAACTTAACAGGCAACTGCATCAAGGCAGCCATACGCACTGCCGGTTTCATATAGTCTGAGAATACGAAGAATGTACCGCAAGCAGCGATTACACCACCGTGAAGAGCCATACCAAGGCAGCAGCATGCCATAGTAAGTTCAGCAACACCAGCCTGGAAGAATGCTCCACTGAAGTCGCCTGACTGGAATGCGTGAGTTTTCTTCAAGAAACCGTCTGTCTTGTCTGAGTTAGAAAGGTCAGCAGAAGCACAAATCATGTTAGGAACCTGTTCTGCCAATGCACCAAGAACTGTAGCAGATGCATTACGAGTAGCATCATTAGCTTTCTGCTGTATTCCTGCCCAATTTACTTTAGGAGCAACTCCGCTGAACCATTCCTTCAACTGAGCAGCTTTTTCAGGATTTGCTGCAGCCCATGCTTTTTCTTCTTCATATCTGGCAGCTACTATACCCTTTAATTCTTCAGCACGTTTAGCGTAAAGTTCTTTCACGTCGTCGAAGATAACGAATGGGTTTTCAGGGTCAGCACCCAGATTGATCATTGTATTCTTGTATGCATCGCCACCAAGAGGAGCACCGTGAGTCTTGCAGTTGTGTTCGTAAGAAGAGTTGTCGTCTTTACGTGCACCCTTACCCATGATACATTTACCGATGATAAGAGTAGGGCGTTTTGTCTCAGCTTTTGCTGCGTCGAGAGCCTTGCGGATTTCGTCACAATCGTTACCGTTGATTTCCAAAACGTTCCATCCCCATGCGCGGTACTTCATGGCAGTATCTTCTGTCATTACATCTTTAGTCTCAGTAGAAAGCTGGATGTCGTTTGAGTCGTAGAACATGATAAGGTTATCAAGTCCAAGGTGACCTGCTATACGTCCGCTACCCTGAGAGATTTCTTCCTGAACACCACCGTCAGAAATGTAAGCATAGATAGTTTCTTTAGCGAAAGTAGGGTTGCCTGTACGTGCAGCAAGGAATTTTGCGGCGATTGCGGCACCTACTGCGAATGTATGTCCTTGTCCAAGTGGGCCTGATGTATTTTCTATACCACGTTTAACATCTACTTCAGGATGTCCCGGAGTAGGAGAACCCCACTGGCGTAATTGTTTTAATTCGTCTATAGTGAATTTACCGGCTAAAGCCAATTGTGAATACAGCATTGGAGACATATGTCCCGGATCGAGGAAGAAACGGTCACGACCTTCCCAGCTTGGGTTTTCTGGGTCATATTGCAAATACTCTGAATAGAGAACGTTGATGAAGTCTGCACCACCCATAGCACCACCTGGGTGTCCTGACTTGGCTTTTTCTACCATAGAAGCTGCCAAAATACGAATGTTGTCGGCAGCATGGTTCATTACTTGTTTGCTGTTCATATTGATTAATTATTTTGTTGAATGTTTTTTATCAATTTTGTGTGCTTTCTGAATTTTTGAGCAAAAATATAACATTTATATGTAAATCACAACCTGAACAAAAGCTTTTTTTATCATTTGTTTGATAGAAAATTCAGATATTCAGGCTGTTTCGTGCATACTTATTGTCAAAAATACTCTTTACTTTTTGTATTTTACTGCAGCCTCTTCCACAGGGATACATGCCTTGTAGTTTTCTATGTATTTGTTGAATCCGGCCACGTCTTCTGCTGTTGGAGACACTTCTGTACCTGTATTGCCGGCAAATACCTTTTCATCCAGGAAGTCGGCAAGTGACTGGTTTCCGCATTTGTTTACCAGATATGAACCGAGAAGTGCAATTCCCCATGCACCTCCTTCGCCTGCAGTTTCCATCACTGAGATAGGCGAATTAATGGCAGCGGCAAGAACTCTCTGTCCTACGCCTTTGGTTCTGAACAATCCTCCGTGTCCTGTGATTCTGTCAACCTTGATTTTCTCTTCGTTGAACAGGATGTCATTACCTATTTTCAGCACTCCTACTGAAGCGTAAAGATGTGCGCGCATGAAGTTTGCAAGGTTGAATTTATCGCTTGCATTGCGTACGAACAGAGGACGTCCTTCAGCAAGTCCTGTTACAGGTTCGCCTGAGAAGTAGTTGTATGAGATAAGTCCGCCGCAGTCGGCATCGCCATTGAGCGCATTGTTATACAGTTTTCCGAATATTTCGTCCATATCAACAGGGATACCCATCAGTTCCTGATATTCCTTGAAGATGTTTACCCATGCGTTGAGGTCGGAAGTACAGTTGTTGCAGTGTACCATTGCTACAAGGCTACCGTCAGGTGTTGTTACCATATCAATCATTTCGTATGGTTTAGACAAGTCTTTTTCCAAAACTATCATTGAGAATGATGAAGTACCTGCCGATACGTTACCTGTGCGTTGTTTGACAGCGTTTGTAGCCACCATACCTGTACCTGCGTCTCCTTCAGGAGGGCATACAGGGATACCGGCTTTCAGATGTCCTGAAACGTCAAGCTTCTTTGCTCCTTTTTCGGTCAGACAGCCTGCATTTTCACCTGCCAGAAGAACTTTAGGAAGAATATCCTCAAGAGTCCAGCTGAAACCATAAGGTTTAACCAGATTGTTGAATTTCTCAATCATCTCTGCTGAGTAGTTTTTTGTTTCAGGATTGATAGGAAGCATACCTGATGCGTCGCCTATACCAAGAACCTTTTCGCCAGTTATCTGCCAGTGTACATATCCTGCCAATGTTGTTAGGAATGTTATGTCCTTGACATGTTCTTCATTGTTGAGTATAGCCTGGTAGAGATGAGAGATGCTCCATCTAAGAGGTATGTTATAAACAAACAGTTCTGACAGTTCGGCAGCAGCTTTGCCTGTATTTGTGTTTCTCCATGTGCGGAAAGGAACGAGAATTTCTTCTTTATCGTTGAAAGCCATGTATCCGTGCATCATTGCGCTTACGCCAATTGCAGCCAATGTCTCTATTTCTACTCCGTATTCTTTGTTTACGTTTGCACGAAGGTCGGCATAGCAGTCTTGTACTCCGTTCCATATAGCGTCGATGCTATATGTCCACAAACCGTTCTCCAGCTGATTTTCCCATGTATGACTTCCTTGGGCAATAGGCTTGTTTTCTTCGTCAATCAGTACTGCTTTGATTCTTGTAGAACCAAATTCAATACCCAATATGGCTTTTCCGCTTTCTATTGTTGATTTAGCATTAAGACTCATAGATTTTAAGTTTTTAAGTTTTTGAACTCTTAATTTCTAAAAAGTTAAAAGTGCTTCAAACGATTGCTCGCCGAGCACTTTTAACCTATAATATATAACTTATGAATTAGCAAAGAGCTTTGTTAAGCATGTAGTAAACTTCATTCATGCGAAGTTCTTTCTTGAATTCACTGATAGTAGTATCTTTGTTGATATGAACCATTTCGATACCTGCGATTTCTGCATAGTCTTCCCAGTATTCAGCTGTCAAGTCATATGAGAAACAAGAGTGGTGAGTACCACCTGCAAGAATCCATGCACCTGCACCAACTTCGAAGTCAGGCATTGGTTTCCAAAGTGCGGAAGCAACAGGAAGTTTTGGCAATGGTTTTGGCTCGATACATTCTACATCATTTACGATGAGGCGGAAACGGTTTCCGAGGTCAACAACTGTAGCTGTACATCCTGTACCAACCTTTGAAGTAAATACAAGACGAGCTGTCTGGCTCTTGCGGATACCTATGCCGAGGAAGTGAACTTCCAGACGAGGTTTCTTGGCAGCAATCAACGGACAAACTTCCAGCATGTGTGCCTGAAGAATAGAACTGTTCTTTCCGTCGAAGTTCAAAGTGTAGTCTTCAAGGAATGAGCAGCCGTTTGCAAGTCCCTGGTTCATTACCCATACAGTACGGTAGAGGGCTGCTGATTTCCAGTCACCTTCAGCACCGAAGCCGTATCCTTCTGCCATCAGACGCTGTGAAGCAAGACCCGGAATCTGGTCGAAATGGCTTCCGTCTGTCTGTCCGAGGTCGTCGAAGTTTGTAGTAAAACCTTTGGCACCTTTAGCTTTCAGGATAGCGCGTAGTGCAAGTTCAGCCTTGGCAGCGTTCCATACTTTCTGATATGCTTCAGTTGATTTGTCTTCAAGTTCTGCATCATGGTCATATTCGCTGAAGTAAGTTTTAACCAAAGCTTCAACTTCTTCATCCTTGACATTTTTATGGTATTCCATCAGTTCGCTTACCGGGCAGTAGTCAACATGGTATCCCATACGCTGTTCTGCTTCAACCTTGTCACCGTCTGTTACGGCTACATTGTTCATCTGGTCGCCGAAACGCAAGATGAGCATATCCTGAGAATCAGCCCATGCAGCACATACTCTCATCCAAACGGCAATCTTGCTGAGTGTTTCTTCGTCTTTCCAGTAGCCTACAACAACTTTGCGGCGTACACGCATACGTGTGCAGATATGACCGAATTCGCGGTCGCCGTGTGCGCTCTGGTTTAAGTTCATGAAGTCCATATCCATAGTGTCCCAAGGAATTTCCTTGTTGAACTGAGTGTGTAGGTGCAGCAAAGGTTTCTTCAACTGCTGAAGTCCGTGAATCCACATTTTGGCAGGAGAGAATGTATGCATCCATGTGATTACACCGATACATTTTTCATCATTGTTTGCTGCTTTGAATACTGCTTCTACTTCTTTTGAAGAGTTTGCAGTACCTTTATATACAACCTTAACAGGAAGTTTTCCGCTTTCGTTAAGACCTGCTACCATTTCATTACTGTGTGCATCGACTGCTATTACTGCGTCGCCTCCGTAAAGGAGCTGTGCTCCAGTTACGAACCATACTTCATACTGACTGAATGCGTTCATAATTTTTGATTTTATTAAAGGGTTTTATTGATTTTATTAGAAGTTGTGGAAGTATGAAGTCATAGAAGTTAAGAGGTTATAGAAGTTAATGAAATTAAGACGTAATGCCTCTTACTTTATATTCTCTACCTTCTTTACTACTTTATCTCCTTTACCTCCTTTATTTACTCATTTACTTTTTCTGTCCGTAATAAGCGTTAGGACCATGCTTGCGGTTGAAGTGTTTTTCCACCAGCAGAGGATTCATTGTAAGATTTGGATTTGCAGCAAAAGCAATGCTTGCCATTTTTGCTACCTGTTCCATTACTACGGCATTATGTACAGCATCGCTGGCATCCTTACCCCAAGAGAAAGGACCGTGGTTTTTCACCAATACTCCAGGTGTGTGTACAGGGTTCATTCCTTCAAAACGTTTTACAATTACGTTTCCTGTTTCCTTTTCGTATTCACCCTTAACTTCTTCTTCTGTCATATCAGCGGTACACGGGATTGCTTCGTGGAAATAATCGGCATGAGTTGTTCCTATGTTTGGAATGTCAAGTCCTGCCTGTGCCCATGCTGTAGCATAAGTTGAGTGAGTATGTACCACTCCTCCTATTTCAGGGAAAGCTTTATAAAGAACCAGATGTGTAGGAGTGTCGCTTGACGGGCGAAGATTGCCTTCTACTACTTTACCATCCATGTTAACTACCACCATGTCTTCGGCTTTCATCTCGTCGTATGAAACGCCGCTAGGCTTGATTACTACAAGTCCTGTTTCGCGGTCGATTGCCGAAACGTTGCCCCAGGTGAAAATTACGAGTCCGTGTTTTACCAAATCAAGGTTGGCACGGAATACTTTTTCTTTTAATGCTTCTAACATATTTGAGTTGTTTTTAAAGTCAAATTTTGAATTTCGGATCCTTCTCGTATGCCTTGTCATTGAACTTATATAGTCTTGCGCCCCTTTTTGAGCCTGTCTTGTCTATCTTGTCTGTTTGTTCAATGAAATCCATTTCGGCTATACGCTTACGGAAATTCCTTTTATCCATTGTCTCGCCGTATATAGCTTCGTAAAGGTTTTGCAGTTGTGTAAGAGTAAACAGTTCAGGAAGCAGGTTAAAGCCTATAGGCTTATGCGATGCCTTTTCCTTCATTATTTTTCTGGCTTTTCTTACCATTTCAGAATGGTCGAAAATCAGTTCAGGAACTTCGTTTATGTTTACCCAATGTGCGTTATGCTGCTGTACCAGTTCACGGTCGTATTCGTTTATGTTTATCAGTGCATAGTATGCCAGCGATATAACCCTCTCTCCGGGATCTCTGTCAACATCGCCAAATGCACCTATCTGCTCCATATAAACGTCTTCCAGTCCTGTCAGTTCGCTTAGAACGCGTTTGGCCGCATCATCCGCACTTTCGTTTTCCTGTATAAAACCTCCCATGAGAGACCATTTCCCTTTAGCCGGCTCAAAATTTCTCTTTAACAGTAGGAGGTTCAGTTCGCCTTTGTCGAAACCGAATATTATACAGTCTATGCCGACGTAGAATTTTGGATTGTGTTTGTAATAAGCTGTCATTTAAATACAGTTTTTATATTGTTCTACATTTATTTCTGTTACAAATGTAGAACAATATTTATTCTTTTTACCAAAAATAGGCGTAGAATAATCCGCAGAGGAGAACTACTCCCAGTGTTGCTATTACATCCCATTTGTTCCAGCTCTTTCTGATAAGTTCCTTGTAGCTGCCAGTGAATGTTATTGCTTCTATCTGTTGTGCTGAAGGTTTCGGAGTGAAACAAGATACTACTATCATGAATACAATCAGGAATACCAGTAACCAGATTTCAAAAATCAGCCAGTTGGTTTGCCAGAACCATGATGTAGCATCCCAGAATGCTCCTTCCATATTGGCTGTACCGCTCTTTGTCACAACGTTTGTAACAAGTCTTATCATACCGATTATGAAACCACCGATAAGTCCCCATTCGCCGGCCTTTGGAGTGATTTTCTTAGAGAAGATACCAAGTGTGAACACTGCTACCATGGCAGGTGCCAACAGAGACTGAATGTCTTGCAGATAACTGTAGAGATTGTCCATGTTCATCATGATAGGTAACCACAGCAATCCGAGTATAACAACTACTACTGTAGCCACACGACCAACGAATACATAATGTGCTTCGCTCTTGCCCTGACGCATAGGTTTGTAGAAATCTTCAGTAAACAGTGTTGCACAGCTGTTGAAGAATGCTGCGAGTGAAGTGACAAGTGCGCAGATGAAACCGATTGTTACCAATCCTTTAATACCTGCAGGAAGAATGTTCTTCACCATCATGGCAAACGCACCGTCTGTGTCGTGCTGGTTTGTAATGTCCATGACGATACCACTGTTAGGGTCCTGTGCCAGTGCTACTGCAACCATTCCAGGGATGAGGAACATGAAAACAGGAAGCAATTTGAAGTAACCTGCTGCTATTGTACCGCGGCGCGCACGTTTCATTACCACGTCGTCAGATTCGCCTTTCTGCTGTCCTAGAACACGTTGAACGATGTGCTGGTCGGTACACCAGTACCAGAAACCGATGATAGAAGCTCCGATGAATACTGCAAATCCAGGGAATTTAGGATACATAGGGTCGCCTTCGTCCCAGTGGAACATGTGGTTTATTCCATAACCGTCGTGTGCAGAGCGTGCATATTCCATCATGTTGCTCCATCCGTCGGCGATACTGCCTTGTCCCAGTGCGGACAATCCGAGGAAGAGAACAAGGAAAGAACCGATTATAAGGATAGGAGTCTGGATGGCAGACATTGTCATTACACCTTTCATACCTCCCAATACTGTAAATATGGCTGTGATTGCAATAAGTCCAAGCGCACCCCACCAGAAAGGAAGACCTAGCAGATATTCAAAGAATATACCACCTGTAAAGGCTGTAACGCTGACTTTAGTCAGAATATATGCAATCAGAGTGATGATACTCAGCCATGAACCTGTTCTTTGAGTGTAACGGTATTTCAGAAAGTCAGGCATAGTGATAATCTTACCCATCTTGTTGTTAAGCAACTGATAGAATGGTACAAACAGCCATCCCAGTATAAGAATCATCCAACCCTGCATTTCCCAGTGTGCCATTCCCACACCGTCTTTTGCTCCTGTTCCTGCAAGTCCTACAAGGTGTTCCGAACCGATATTGGCCGCAAAGATGGCGGCACCTATCACATACCATGGTTCGCCTTTTCCGAACAGATAGTCCTGACTGTCTGCTCCCTGCATCGCAAGTTTGTCTTTACGTACGGCACGCCATACTGCCCATGCCACTCCTAATATTCCTATGACTAGGACAGCCCAGTCCAACCAAATAAATTCTTTTGAACTCCAATTCATAATGATGTGTTTTTTATGATATTATACTTTAAGTTATTTGTCAATGCCGAATTTGAAAATACAGTGGCTGTAATAAGTTTCTCCCGGTTTGAGGATTACAGAAGGCCATTGCGGTTTGTTAGGGCTGTCAGGGTAATGCTGTGATTCAAGACATACAGATGCTCTCTGAGGATATGCAATACCGTGTTTGCCTTTTACTTCTCCAGTGAGGAAATTGCCTGTATAGACCTGTATCCCAGGTTCATTTGTATAGACTTCAAGTGTTATTCCACTTGTAGGGCTGGTAAGTTTTGCTGCCACTTTAGTATCGTCACCTTTTGTTGTCAATACCCAGTTGTGGTCGAATCCGTTTCCGAATTTTACCTGCTCATTGTCGAATGCTGTTACATCAGGAGCTATAGTTTTAGGTGTGTTGAAGTCGAACGGAGTATCTTTTACAGCCATCATTTCTCCATTGGTCATGTATGTGCTGTCCACCGGTGTAATACTGTCAGAAGCGACATACAATATGTGGTCTGTTGCAGGTTTAGACATGTCACCGCTAAGATTGAAATATGAATGGTTTGTCATATTTATTACAGTGGTTTTGTCTGTTGTTGCATCGTATTTTATATCGATTGCATTGTCCGGTGTAAGTGAGTATGTAACGTTTGCGGTTACGTTTCCAGGGAAATTGTTGTCGCCGTCGGCCGATTTCATTGTAAGTACAATGGTACTGTCGTTTGTCTGGTTGGCTTCATAGACCTGATACTGCCATCCTGTAGGACCTCCGTGCAGACAATGTCCGAAGTTGTTTGTAGGAAGTTGGATTTCCTGTCCGTCGATAGTGATTTTTCCTTTGTTGATACGGTTTGCATATCTTCCGATACTTGCGCCGAAATCGCTTGGAATGTTCTGATAGTCATTTATGTTGTCAAATCCAAGTACAACGTCTGTCATTTTTCCGTTTCTGTCCGGTACCATTATGGAAACTATTCTTCCTCCGAAATTTGTGACACATACTTCCATACCGTTGTGGTTTGTAAGTCTGTAAAGTCCTGTTTTTTTGTTACCGTCGATTGTTGTCTCGAAATTGGCAGGATTGAGTCCTGAAAGTGTCAACTCTGTTTTCTTCTCCTGTGAGGCGCATCCGCTCAATAATATGATTGCTGCCCCCATACTTAAAAATGACTTTTTCATGTTTCTCATTATATATTATATGGTAAATGTTTTTTCACGGTGTAAAAGTAACACTTATTTTGTTCCGTTGTTCAAATATTTATATGTTGTACAGCATTAAAGTGTCATTTTTACACTTTTTTGTTTCGTCTTATTTGGTTTCTTTTCCGTTCGTTGGGGCGGATTCTATTATTCAAAGTTAGCGTTACACGTTCGTGTTACGCGCGTTGCACGTACGTGTTCCACTCGTTACACGTTCGTGTTATGCTCGTTACACGTACGTGTAACGGTTTCTATGCCGGTGTGTTTTCTTTGAAACGAGTCTGGGTAAATAAAAAATAAAAGCCCCCATATGCCTGAGTACACTATTTGAATTGTGTGCTCTTGGCTTATGGGAGCAGCAGAATATTAAAAAAGTTGTGTGTTATCAGAAATTATAATTCAAACTTAGTCCGAATACCTTGTTTGTACGGCTGTACAGGTTTGTTCCGCTAATGTTTGTACCGTAATAATTGTCCGAATTTTTAGTATAGTCGCTGTAATTGGTCCAGAAATATGCTATATCCATACTTAATGATTGGCTTAAATGCAGTCTGGCTCCAAATCCTAATGAATATGAATCGCAATAAAAACTTGTGTCTGTCTGGAAGTCATCGCTAAGTCCGTAGTTTGTCTTTTGGAAACCTCCACTGATTGTAATCTGTTTTACGATGTCCCATTCAATTCCCGCAAGATATTCGTGTGTTCCGTGTTTCAGGGTTTTCTGTCTGTCGGAAGCCATTCCCGCGTTCTTGTCGTCGAAGAAATGATATTCAACTGAAGCCCTTAGGTTTGGCAGAAATTCATATCCTGCAGCTACAGACAGCATTGAAGGAATGTCGCTAGGTGTGTTTACTCCTTCTTTATAGTCTGCAAGGTATGCTTCGTCCACATTGAACAGTTCCATTTCGCTGGCTACATTTTCTATATTCAAGTTCGCCTTGAATTCGTATTTCAATCCTATGTTAAGTTTGTTTAGCTTGAAATCGGCTCCAAGTATAGGTGTTATTCCCCAGCCTTTCTGGTCGCATTTAAGTCTGATATCTGCTATTGTTGCGTTTTGAAGTCCCAGTGCCGGTGCTATTGCGGAATATTGGTCTGTGAGTGATGCGTTGAGATATCCTTCGTATCCGCCTGTCATGTAATTCATTCTTCCACCAGCGTAAACGGACAGCCAGTCGTTTATCTTGTATCCGAATCCCAGTTGTACACCATATATATATTGTTTTCCGTCCATTGCGGAATTGATGTTATACATTGATGGTTTCACCATGCCTTGTGTCTTGGTTTGGATTAATCCGGTGGCAAGTGCGTTGAACATAGGGAGTCCGTTGCTGAATGACGCTTTACCTCCACCTCCGGTAATGGCAAATGCTGCCGATATTGTCCAGTCACCTTTTTTGTATGCGCCATGAAAGGATGGTATTATCGGTGCGGAAGCTGTACCTTTATAGTTCTGTGTTGTATTCTGTCCGTCCATAGTCCACAATCCTGAGGTTGCGTTTATTTCGCGCGTCTGATATGCGCTTTGTCCTGTCAATGACAAGTGGAAACCATCTTCAGGCAAAAATGATAAACCGGCAGGGTTGCTGTAAACTCCGTCAACATCAATGGATGCGCCTCGCGCTACCATTCTCAAGAATGCAGCATGCTGATTGGTGTTTGTAAGATAATCTCCTGCGAAAGTTGTGTTTGAAACAATTAAGGCGGCTGCGCCGACAATCAAAAATTTATTCATCTCTTAAAATTATTGGTTTTAAGCGTGCAAATGTATAGCTTTTGTTTGAAATATACAAATATTATCGTGCTTTGCGATTGTTTTTAGGTGTAAATAGAATAGTTTATAATGAAACAATTATGTTGTGGTTCTTTATGCAGATAATTGGATATAGTTTATTGTGATGTATTATTATGAGATATTGTTTATCTTTTTGTATCTTTGCTGCATATTTATAAATATAGAATAAACATCGTGTATGACAATGTATTCAAACAAAGAAATCTGGCGCGTTACTTATCCTATACT
>JAHLFB010000035.1 GCA_018884025.1 Candidatus Phocaeicola faecipullorum | reverse complement strand
AGTTTAAATTTTATGCTTTGGCATTCGCGGCAATAGCTTTTGCCGGATGCTCTGACGATGTGATCGACGGAAAAGGCGGAAACAACGGCATGCAAGGTGACGGCACTCCGGCTTATCTGACTATCTCGTTTTCGGCCAATGGAAACAGTAGCCGTGCTGCTGATAACAACGCCGGTGATTATGATGGTGACGCAGAAGATAGCGGCCATGAAAGTGCAGGTGTTGCAGAAGAATCTGCTGTAAAAACTGCTTTGCTTGTAGTTTCTCCTGTAACAAGTGGTTCTACTGGTTTTGCAAAGACATATACAATATCATCTACCCCAGATGCTCAAAATGATTTTCATCTTGTAGATGCCGCTACGGATTATTATACATTAGCTAATCCTATTCAAGTAACAGCAGGTGAAACTTACCGAGTATTGGTTGTATTAAATCCACCGACTTCATTGACAAGTCAAGTTACTGGTGGACAGATTGACAATACAAATAATGCAGTAGAGACATTATACAACACCATTATTACTGGTCAATATAGTTATACCGGAACAACTGGGAATCCAGATAATTATATTAATGCAGCCAATAGTATTGGTATGGGATTGGCTTTTTCTGGAGAAGACAATCCTAAAACAGACGCCGCTTTTATGATGGCAAACAAAGAGGAAGTTGAAGTCACTCCAGATGCGAACGATACTGAAACTGATCCTTGTGTAGCAGATGTACAAGTAGAACGTGCTTTATCTAAAATAACGTTCCGTACAACTAACAACAATATCTATCCTGTTAATTTAAATACAGGAACAGTTCCTGCAGAAACAGAACGTGGTGCATACGACCCAGCAGGTGGAACTACTTACCAAGCTGCAACATTCAACAAAGCAACATTAAACCATGACAACGCAACAGAAGTTTATGCGCTTTATGATGCAAGCAACGAATTTGTAGGAGTTTATCAAAAATCAGCAACAGAAACAACAACAGTAGGCGAAGAGAGCAATCTTCCTATTTTCACCAAATTAACCCCTCATACAGCCGAAGCTTATGAAAATTTAGAAGACAAGAGCAATGCTTACATAGCCAGTGGTGCGGCAGACGATACAGATATCACATTGGCAGAAGAAGCCGCATCCTTCACTTTAGTCATTGATGAAGATGCCGTAACAGAGAATACAACATGGTATGTACGTTTGGAAGGCTATGCGTTAGTAAACTTAGCCAAGAAAGTCAACTATGTAAGACATACGGTTTCGGCAAACGGTGGTTTGGAAACTCCATTTGGAACATTAAATGGAACAAACTATTTGTGGACACCCTATTTCGAAGCAAAGAACGCACTTGATGTTACTACCGATTTTAGTGAAAGTATTAATACAAATTGGTATTATAATACGTTAGCTGATGTTTCAACAGAAAGCGAAACATTGGTAATCGGAGGCACAGCTGACAACCCGACATTTACGAAAACCGGTGAATCAGGCAGTGTAGCTGCTGAATATTACAAGCCTATGTCTTTAATAACCGATGGTAGCACGGTAACAGGTACTGGAGATCAGCAGCATACAACTTTACCCAATAGCGGTAATGCAGGAAACTTAATGGCTTATTGCTTTGAAAATTCTACAGATGAAAAACACCAAACTCATGGATTAAGCACTTGTATTTCTTTTGTTGCAAGAATTTATTCAGATGAAAATTGTAGTACAGCTATCGACGATTTGTATTCATACAACGGTTTCTTGTTTACATCATTACAGCAATTGGTTGACGCTTTTGATGGTAAAGTCAGTGATGAGATAAAGGCATTGGCCGCAACTGAGGCTGGTGGAACGGAAATTACAAGAGAGCAAGCTGAAGCAGTTGGTGTTTTGAAATATCAAGGAAATACTTGCTATTATTACACTACTGAAATCAAACATTTCGACAATCGAAATGATAACACATTAGGCAATATGGAATTTGCAATCATGCGTAACAACATCTATTCATTGGCTGTAACAGGAATAGAAAACATTGGTACGCCATTTGTTGATCCTACGCCTAATACTCCTGATGAATCTTCACAGGCATATTTGAATGTAGAAGTAAATATCTTACCTTGGATTGTCCGCTACAACGACATAGAGTTCTAAAAGTGCATTCTAAATACAAATAGAAATTTTCTTGTAGGGGCGTATCGCATACGCCCGAAGACATACACTTCATCAGTTTATGCATTCAGAACGCATGCAATATGCCCCTACGAAATAAAAACCGACACAACCGCCCCACACTATTAATTATTAACTGTTAATTATTAATTAAAGAAAAGATGAAAACCCTGCTTTACTCCATACACCGCAAGGCATGCAAGTTAATGCTGGCTGCGGCAGCCCTTCTGCCCGTAACTTCGTGCGATACTGTCTGGGACAATGACGATGATTGCCCCATTGAAACCGAGTATCGGGTAAAGTTCGAGTATGACTACAACATGCTTCATGCCGACGCCTTTGCCAGCCAGGTGCATTCGGTAATACTTTATGCCTTCGATGCCGACGGAAAGCTTGTGCTTCAGCAGACCGAACAAGGCGATGCGCTTGCCGATCCTAATTATACCATGGCTCTTGATGTCAATCCCGGCAATTATCAATTGATTGCATGGGCAGGGCTTCAAGACGGAGACGCATTTACCGTACCTCAACTGACTGAAGGCGTTTCGACCCTCAATGAACTGACATGCCGCATCAACCGTTATCCGTACACTTTGCACGGTGAGCAGGTAGATTCGGTAGGTTACCTTCAGCCACTTTGGCATGGAAGTGCAGACACTCGTACGGCATCGCGTGCCGGACGTGCAGAACTGATTACTGTACCTTTGGTAAAGAATACCAATACCCTCCGCATCATCCTCCAGCAGATAGCAGCCGGACCTGTTGATGCTTCTCAATTTGAATTTACCGTTACCGACGAGAACGGATTGATGCTGCACGACAACAGTCTCGATCCTAACGACGGTGCGTTGACATACATGCCTTATTATCAGGCGCAAGGTTCGGCAGACATCGAAGGAACTGCTTCCGAAGACCAATTGAATATGGCTGTAGCCGAACTAAGCATAGGCAGGCTGATGGCAGATAGCGACGTGCGTCTGACTATCTCCAACCGCCAGACAGGCGAGACGGTGCTTTCTATCCCCTTGATAGATTACCTCGAACTCTGCAAGACGGTAGCCAACTACGACATGCCTCTGCAAGAATACCTCGACCGTGAAGACACGTACACCATGACGTTCTTCCTCGACACAAACAATGCTTGGATCAACACCCAAGTAATCATCAACAATTGGATAGTCCGTTACAACGATATAACCCCTGAAATATGATGAAGTTACGGTATCTATATAGTATAATGTGTATTTTCTCCCTGCTCGCCCTTCCCGGTTGCAGGGAAGAAGAAGCCGTGCAGACTTCCGAAGGCACCCGCACCGTCACCGTCAACTTAGGCATTGCGATGAGCAGGGTGACGGAGGGCAGTTCGGTAGGCGACGGAAGCACGCCCAAAGATATGAAAGTGTGGATATTCAATCAAGATGACACGAAATTGATAGATTATTATGAAGTTCAATCTCCTCAATTTCTTGGTTCGGATATCTTAGGCGAATTGGTTAATACGGATGAGCACGTCTTCGAGTTGGATAACTCCATAACAGACTTGCATTTCTATGCAGTGCTGAATAGCGAGAGTGGTACAGGGTTAGACTTAAGTAAAGCATCTACTCCTACACAAATAGAATCTGCAACATTTACAGCATTGAATAATGTAGCAGGAGACAATCAAGTCCCCGTATATGGCAAAGCGACATTAGATGTAAGTGATCATAAGAACAGTTATCCCGTAACGATAGAGACAAAACGTGCCGTAAGCAAGTTAGAATTGTTCTTTACGAAAGAAAGCGAAAACTCAGAGTTGAAAATTACTAACATCAAGCTTGAACATGTGCCGACTTTCAGCTATTTGGATGAAGGACATGAACTGACAGGAATTAAATATGATCAATCAAGAGATAATATCTTAGCGGAAAGTGAAACAGGAGAAATAAAAACTTCATTACCTGCAACAATGCCAATTGGAAATTTCAGTGAGTATGAAACAAATTTTACTAAACTTACATTGACTTCTGCTTATTGGTTAGAAAATACAAATGGCGGAACATGGGCTGGGACAACGGAAGATAGCAATAAGGATTATACTTATACCAATCCGTATGACATAGAAAAACAAACCGATGATGAAGTTGATGATGGAACCGTCCGCTATAAGATGACGATAAGCTATGAATTATCAGGAAATGATAAAACACAAGTTGTTTATCTGCCAGCTATGAAGCGGAATGAATGGAACAAAATATATGCTCGAGTAAAAGAGGATAACTTTGTCATAGCTTTAAATGTTTTACCTTGGGAAGATGTAGAGAACTCTCAAATTGGATGGGATCCAAACTCGTATTTTGAATATGGAAGTAAAGCTCCTATGGTTGCTTGGAGAATGCTAAAAGTAAATGATGATGATAATAGTCCAATGAAAATTGATCCTGATCATAAGAATGCGACAAATGGTGATGAAGAAGCAACGTGTTGCTATGTGCTATATCCAAGATATGGAAGAAGTAATGGTCAATCGGACCATGGCACATTGGTAGCTAGAACATCGTATGCTGCATTTTATTTTTGCATGCAGAAACCTGAAGGGGCTGTATGGGAAGCATATCTTTCCAATCCAAATGATTTTGAGCTTTCTACCGGTGGAGATTATGATAGTGACCAAGATGGGATAAATGATAAATGTTGCGTAATGACCGGCATTGCACGAGAAGAACCTTATCAAATTCAAGTAGGAGCAAAACATGCGTGGACGAAAGCCAGTAGGGAAATGGGTGAAAGTTTCGAAGGTGCTGATTACGGTTGGGATGATTTGACTGATGAGTGGGGAAAGATTATAGAAAGCAATGGTCAACAATATAACATCTATACGGATTTAAAAATTCGAGTGTCGTTAGATAATGGAGTTACGTGGAATGATTTAAAAATCAATCCTATTGATGATTACGTTGAAGCGACTTATTGGAACACGAACCGCCGTTTTGCCGGAGATGATCACTCTATCCGCATTTGGCAATTAAAAGCAGAAAAGGATGAAGACAGCTTCGTTGAATTGGTTAATCATTTAAAAAATGATACAGAAGGCGATTGGGCAATTTTAGACTATTGGAAAGGAGCGGAATGATGAATAAGAATAAAGTACATAATCTGTTTTGCTTGTGGGCATTGATATTGACTTTGGTTGCCTGCACAGAAGAAAACACTGTTATTCATCCGAATGATGGAAAGGAAAAATGCGTTACGTTGTCTTTCTCTGTAGGCAATGCAGATATTTCTCGTGCTCCGGAAGCCGGTTGGAGCACATGGAACGAAAACAAAATCGAAAAGGTTAATATGTTTATCTTCCATGAAGATGGTACGTGCGTACCTTTCTCCGGCTCAGCGACAGATTTACAAGGCTCATCTGATACCGGTGATTATACATGGCAACCTGCAGAACTTACACGGGATAACATTCAAGTTGGTGATGAGATTTATGTAATAGCCAACTGTAATGCGAGTGAATTGGAATCGGTTAATTCAATAGACGATTTGAAGAAACTGTCTATAACCGGATTGCAAACTCCCGGTAAGCAGGACGCATTTTTAATGGATGGTTATAAAAAGATAGCAGACGGTGATTTAAACGGGAATCAAATAGCGATTGACTTGAAACGGGCAGCCGCTAAGATTCGCCTTACCTTTAATTCGAATAGCCAAGCCGACTGGAAGAATACGATTGGATACAGTTTTCGTCAGTATGCCACTAAATCTACGGTATTGGATTTAGGTGAAGGATCTTATTTAGAAGACCCAAGCCTGGCTACTTACCCAGAAGATGACGGCAAAGGAAATGTTCATACTGTAACAGCAGCTGACCTGTATACAGACAATAATGATAAAACCTATTTAGTGCTTTATTCCTATGCCAATGATTGGTTTGATGACCAAAAAGATGTACATGAGGAAGAACCGATCAACAACGAAAAGCAAACATACATTATGCTGAAAGCTCCTTATGAAGGAAAAGAGTATTATTACAAAATTCCAGTAAATTATCGTTTGCCTGATTTTAATGATGATATCGAGATAGATCCTGAGAAGTACAAACATCTATACCGTTTGCAGCGCAATTACATCTACGATATTACAGTGACCATCGACCATGTGGGCGGCACTTATCTTAATCCGGAAGAAATCGCAAACTTTACAATAGATGCCAATCCATGGGAAAGAGAGGATTTTGAGGTGAAGTACGAAGATAATTTAAGTTATATGAGTAATGGGTGGGATGAAAATACAATTTTAGGATATTTGGATTCTGATGAAACAATTGTACATATTGATCCTGACCAACCTGCAGTACTTCATTTTACAATTCAAACCCCTTCTTATGCAACGTGGCGTGCCCAACTTGTGGGTGAAGATCTAAATTATTTTGAGTTTGTAGATGAGCATAGCGGAGATGCTTCTCCTGCAAGCCAAACGATTAGCATCCAATGTAAGGAGCCTGATTCAGATGATAGACATAGTGTAACACTCTATGTTTATGCTTCAATATTTGGGCAAGAATATGAATTGGATTTAACAAATCCACAACAATCTTTAACTCCGAATACAAGCGGAGAAATTAGACGTTTCACCATACTTCAAGCTAAATAATTATGAGACATAGAATCATTTATACTTTTATATGTGCCTTGGCAATCCTTTTTACCTTAGGAGCTTGCCAAGAGGAAGATATGGGTGGTAAAACATCTGTTAGCAATTATTTGACTCTTGAATTACAAACCAGAGCTATATCACGTGTTCCGGAAAATGGAGAAGACCGTTTTAACGAAAATAAGATAGCTCGTGTAGATGTATTTTTCTTTGATAAAGGAGATGAAGCATCGTGCCTTTATGCCCAAACCGGATTGATTCCTCAAGGAAATACTTTGCAAGTAGAGCTTGACAGGGATATTCTTCAGGATGGTAACTATGATGTATATGCAGTGGCAAACTATGATATAGGAGTAACAGAGGAAAGTGCAAAAGGACAATCTCTTTCAGCGTTAAAGAATAAAACTGTTTTTTCCGATTGGAAGACAGGAGACGAAAAAGAGGAGTCTCTTGTTATGGACGGCTCTACAACTGTTACTCTTAATTCAGAAGGAGCTTCGGGGCATGTTGACCTTACCCGTGCTATGGCAAAAGTTATGCTTTATGTCACTACAGAAAATCGGATAGAAACAAATGGCATGACATATACGCCTATAGCCAATCGTATGAGTGTGGAAATGTATAATTCCGTAACGCGTACGAATTTAGCCAGTACTTATAGTGTACAAGAAGCAGACTACAAGTCAGGCTTGAACCGTATTTACAATGCAAATAATCCGGAAAAGGTGACGATTGATGATAAGGAGTATAATCAGTATGAGCAAATTGCTCCATTCTATTCGTATCCTAATCCGGAGAGTAGCGCTAATCGTCAAAATTCTTACTTACTTCTTTGCGTGCCTTGGATGGCAAGTAAAAGTGAAGATGCAGGCGGTTCTTATCAAGCGTTGAATTATTACTACCGTGTGCCTATTACTGATAAAGAAGCGGCTATATTGGAGCGGAATCATTATTATAAGATTAATGTGCATATCGGTGTATTGGGCGCATTAGATCCAACAGAAGCAGTGGAAATAACCTCCAATTATGAAATCCTTGATTGGTTCAGTACGGATATTGATGCCGGAATGCAACAGTACCGGTACTTGGTGTTGGATGAGTATGAATCAATTACGGATAAAACGTATGAATCGGTTATGAATAATACAAATGAATTGAGGATACCATATATTAGCAGCAGCGATCTTGATTTTGATACTGATGATCGTGATGAATATTATACAGAGATTACAAAAGTAACCTATATGAATTATAATGACCGTCGTGCAGAAGATAATGGGTATACATCTACCGTAACTCTAACAGGGGAAGCAATATCAAGAAACGGTTTTTCTGTTCGAGAAGAAGAAGGTGAATTGGTATTTACTCATCCGATAAGTAGCGAGGATTATGTTCCTTATACCATTACAGTAAAAGTACAGAATGATCAAGGTTTGGCAGTAGAATGGGAGATAACACAATACCCGGCTATTTATATTGTAGGGGATTATAATCCTGATGGTTTTGAAAATAATTGGGGCAATGAATCAGGAAATCGTTTTGTATATGGTGTACTTGATGGTTATGTGGGTGATGACTATAATAATTCTTTAGGAAATGTAAATGACCCAACAGTTAATGCAACGAATAAGAATTTAAACCAATATACAATATATATCACTTCTTTTGATATAGAGGGAAGTGATTATGCTATTGGTGATCCGCGTTCTTTTACTGTAGATAATCTAAGTTCTTCATTAGATAATAAACGTGACTCTCATAATAAACTGTTAGCTTCTTATTATCCAACAAGAAAAGATGATGTAAGCAATGTGATTGCTCCTGCTTTTAAAATAGCGTCGTCATGGGGAGTTGTTTCAACAAGTAATGGAGGTTATGGTTCTCGTCGTGTGCTTTCTTATGAAACAGCTCAAAGACGCTGTGCTTCTTATCAAGAGAATGGTTATCCTGCAGGACGTTGGCGTATTCCGACTGAAGCAGAAATTGAATATATTGTTAGTTTATCTGACCGTGAAGTAATTCCAGCACTATTTAATGGTGATTATTATGCTTCTTCAGGAAGATATTATCATAATGGATATGTTGATGATGGATGGGGAGGTGGATATATAGATCCATCTTTGATAGGTTTTCACGATGATACAAATACAAATATTGGTCATTCTGTACGTTGTGTCTATGATGTGTGGTATTGGGGCAACGGAAAGATAGAAGATCCAACTAAATTTACATGGGGTGATGAACTAAGAAAATAAATTAATAGAGTATGAAAACGATTTATTTACATATACTGTTTTTATTCTTTCTGTTGCTTACAGCATGCACAGATAAAGAAGTGATTTCTACATCTATATATCAGGCAGGTAATGGACATCAATTTACCGTATCTATTCCTGTACCGATGGAAGCTGGTACACGTAGCTTGGGCTCATCTTTGACAAAAGATTATGTAGAAAGTTTGCCAATGAATGTATTGGTTTTCGATGAACACGGATTCTTTGTGGCATTTGCTACAGCCAAAGAAATTACTTATGATGAAAGTAGCAGACAAGGTACTTATACCATAGAACTGCCCAATTCGGACCAAAAACGTATTCTTCATTTCGTTTTAGGCAATGTGACGTTTGATACATATACACCTGCTGATAGCGAGACAAGTATTTTTAGCAAACTTACAGTAGGTGATGAAACAGATGTGTATTGGCAACGTGTAGTAGTGGACCGCATTGTAAAAGATGAAAATGGAAATAATATAATCCCTCCTTTGACTAACGAAGGATATGTAGTATCATTAATACGTAATTTTGCACAAATCTCAGTAGATGTGTCATCGGATATTCATTCGGAATTGACTTTGCTTGGTTTTACTGTCATCAATAATATAAATAGAGGTACAATAGCTCCTTTTATAGGGAATGAAGATAACCTTTTTGCTTCCTTTGAAATTGGAGAAGAAAGTGAGGGGACAGATTATGAAAAGTTTGTTGCTCTTAACCCAGGTTTTGGAGGTTGCAATCCTCCAAGAGATGCAGGAGCTTTAGAAGGGACTATACCGCCAACCGATAATAATGAAAGCTATTTTACTTCTCCCGATAAAAGCGAGTATATCTATGAACGCAATCAAGACGAAGCCCAGTCTCCAGCTTATGTATTAATAAAAGCGATTTATAATGACGAGGAGGGTGAACACTTATGCTATTATAAGATTGATATTGTATCATTCAATGAAGAAACATTTGTAGCTCCTTATTTGAACTTGTATCGTAATTTCCATTATCAAATTCATATCAATAGTGTAAAAGGGAAAGGATATGATACTCCACAGAAAGCAGCGGAAGCTGTAGCTTCGAATAATATTTCATCTTCGGTAGAAGTAAGCCAAGTAAATCGGATAGAAGACGGTTTAGGTAATTCACTTTCGGTAGATAAGTTGAATATTATGATTGTTTCTCCGGAGAGTTATGTATTAGACTATAATTATATACATAATGGAAATCAGCAAAACGGGGAGGATTATGTCAAAATCACTCCTGTTAATGGTTATAATTATAACGCTGTACAAAACATTACTTCTGACGGCAATGGACACATTACAATCGTGCCTGTTGAAACTTTACCTGATGTAATAGAAACCCAAGAATTTATTGTAGCAGGTGCTTCGGGCTTATCTCGTCGTGTAACGGTCAGAGTGCGTAAGAAATTCGAATTTGATGTGGTGGATTGTGATAATGTAGAAAAAGGGATTGGAAAAGAATTGACATTAGTCGTACGTTTACCCGATAATATGCCTACAGCAGTTTTCCCTCTTACTCTTGACATTGAACCAGAGAAAAAGTCTATTTATCCGGAGGTATCAAAAAACCGTATACCCGTTACTTCAAAAGAGAATTATACATTCAGTTACCAAGCAACTATAACGTATGAAGATTATCAACGCAATAGTACATTCTTCTTCCACTTTAAGACCAATATGGAAGAGAGTGCCACTACAATTAATGTGACTAATGATTATTTTGTAGATGATAATACCTCTTTTGAGAATACAGCTAAAATGTATAATTTCTTAAACTTACAATTAATTGGAAACGATTTTAACTTGGAATATAATGAAGAAAATAACGAATACATAATTCCTGACTTTCAATCTCAAGGAAAGAAAGTTACATTGCAATTTGAATTGCATACAGAAAATGATGGCTATACTTCTACTGGTGAGCATATTGTAGAAATATTTGCGGACTATTTCGATTTGGAACATGCGACTTCTGAGACGGCGAGGTCTATAACAGTTCGTGAAGATGGTCAATGTATATTATATACACCTAAGAAAATTTATGGTACGCATTCTATAACGTTTGAGATAACAAAGAATTTAGCAAGTGAAACAATACAATTGTCTTCTCTTGACCATAATACAGCAACACTGGATTATTCTACATCAACAGAAATGAATGTGACGTTGAATTACATCTATAATAGAGAAACTTCACCTATTCCAAACAGGACGCAAGTAACCGTTTATCAAGATATGAATGGTAATGGTGAATACGATAGGTGGCAAGATAGTGAAGTGGACTCGAGCGATAGTGATAATTCAGGAAATCTTACATTTGATTTATCAGAAGGATTAGACGAATCGGATGTCTTGATTTTTAGGTGTCAAATACAGACAGGAAGTGGTTGGGGAAGTAGAAATCGTAATTTTTCTGCATCAATAAGCATAGGAGAACTATTGAATACATCTTCTTTAACTTTAGTGGAAGAACGATAATTTTGAATTGAATCGCATTAAGTTCGCCAAGAACTTAATTTATATCTCTATCAAAACCGTGGGGAAGCGTCCCCACACACATTTTACTTAAATTAGTAATCTAAGGAACCGGTTCGCAGGGATGCGCGCCGGTTTTTAATTTATGCAAATCAGGAGTTAAACGTCGTTATGTTTCACAGAAGTTATCACTTCGTTTAGGAGTTATACTTCACGCGGTATTTATTTGTGCATTTTAATGGAACACAGAAAACACGGAAAGAGGCAGATTTTATTTTAATGTGCCAATGAATAATAGGGCAATGTGCTAATTTATTTTCACATTAGCATATTGTTTATTGACCTATTCTTCTGTGTTTCTCTGTGTATTCTTGTGTGGTCTGGGTTCTCTATGATAGTATCAACAAAATGCACATTTTGATGCTGTTTAAATAAAGAAACCATATAACGAAAAAGAGGGAATGTTCATGCACCCCCTCTTTTTTTTATTCCTGTAAATTGCAGGCATTCATTAATCAGAATTTGTTCATT
>JAHLFB010000034.1 GCA_018884025.1 Candidatus Phocaeicola faecipullorum | reverse complement strand
CTTATAATGTGTTTGAATAAAAATAGTATTAATATTTTGTAGTACAATATAATATTTATATCTTTGCAATCGATATGGATGAGATGTTGAGGGGCAATAAAGCTCCTCTTTTTTGTTCTTAAAGTATTACTCATGATAGATAAAAACGTAGTATCCCAAATTGTCTCACAATGGCTTGAGGATAAGGAATATTTCTTGGTGGACGTGACGGTAAGCCCGGATGACAAAATTGTAGTAGAAATTGACCATGCTGAAGGAGTGTGGATTGATGATTGTGTAGAACTTAGCAGATATATCGAGGCTCATTTGAATCGAGATGAGGAGGATTATGAACTTGAAGTAGGCTCGGCTGGTATCGGACAGCCGTTTAAGGTGTTGCAGCAATATGTCATTCATAAAGGACGCGAGGTTGAAGTATTGGCGACCGACGGAAAGAAATATAGAGGCATTCTGACTGATGTTGGAGATAAGGAATTTACTCTTACCACTCAGGTTAAGATTAAACCGGAAGGAAGTAAACGCCCGAAATTAGTGGATCAGTTGCTTACCTTCACATACGATGAAGTAAAATATACAAAATATTTAATTAGCTTTAAATAATTATGGCCAAAAAAGAGGAAACAGTAAGCTTGATTGATACCTTTTCGGAATTTAAGGAGCTGAAAAACATTGACCGTACCACTATGGTGGGCGTTTTGGAAGAATCGTTCCGCAGCGTTATTGCAAAAATGTTCGGTTCGGATGAAAATTATGACGTGATAGTAAATCCTGACAAGGGTGATTTTGAAATCTGGCGTAACCGTGAGGTGGTGGCTGATGAAGATTTCAATAATCCTAACAGACAAATCTCACTTACGGATGCAAGAAAAATTGACGCTTCGTATGAAATAGGCGAGGAAGTTACTGATGAAGTGATTTTTGAAAAATTCGGAAGAAGGGCGATACTGAATTTGAGGCAGACACTTGCTTCAAAAATATTGGAACTGGAAAAAGACAGCCTATATAATAAGTATATAGATCAGGTAGGAAAAGTTGTCAGCGCAGAAGTATATCAGATATGGAAAAAGGAAATACTGATGCTTGATGATGAAGGTAATGAACTTTTGCTTCCTAAGACAGAACAGATTCCAGGTGATTTCTATAGAAAAGGTGAAACAGCGCGTGCCGTAGTAGCAAGGGTTGATAATAGAAACAATAATCCGAAAATTATTTTGAGCCGTACTTCTCCGGTATTCCTTCAGAGATTGTTTGAACAGGAAGTACCTGAAATAAATGATGGTATTATCACCATTAAGAAGATTGCTCGTATTCCGGGAGAAAGAGCTAAGATTGCTGTTGAATCATACGATGAAAGAATAGATCCGGTTGGCGCATGTGTAGGTGTAAAGGGATCACGTATTCATGGTATAGTTCGTGAATTGAGAAATGAAAATATCGATGTCATAAACTACACCTCTAATATCCAGCTGTTTATACAGCGTGCCTTGAGTCCGGCCAAGATATCTTCAATTGTGATGCACGAAGAAGAGAAAAGGGCTGAGGTTTATCTGAAACCTGAAGAAGTTTCTCTGGCTATCGGAAAGGGTGGTATGAATATCAAACTGGCAAGTATGCTTACTGAATATACTATAGATGTATATCGTGAACTTGATGAGAACGCCATCGAAGATGATATCTATCTGGATGAGTTCAAGGATGAAATTGACGAGTGGGTAATCAATGCCATAAAAGGTATCGGTATTGACACCGCTAAAGGTGTTTTGAATGCTCCTAGGGAAATGCTTATCGAAAAGGCTGACCTTGAGGAAAATACAGTAGATGATGTATTGCGTATTTTGAAGGCGGAATTTGAATAATTGTGAACTCCGAATAAAGAATGTACAGACATGTTAGGCTGTTCATTCTTTATTTTATGAACACCCGTTCTGCCTTATTTATTTATTTTTAATCCTTAATTTAACTGATATGACGATAAGACTTAATAAAGTAGCAAGAGATTTGAATGTGGGGATAGCTACGGCTGTGGACTTCTTGCAGAAAAAAGGATACAGCGTTGAGGCTAATCCCAATACAAAGATAACAGAAGAACAGTATGCGGAACTGGTGAAAGAGTTCAATAAAGACAAAGACTTGAAATTAAAGTCGGAGAAGATTATTCAGGAACGCCAAAATAAAGAAAGAAACAAGGCTTCGGTTTCTATTGAGGACATTGCTGACGATGTGGTGAAGGCTGAAACCGTGCCTGCTGAAGAAGTGCGCCAAAAATTCAAATCTATAGGTAAAATTGATTTGGACAGCATAAATAAAAAAAGAAGCAAGACTCCTGCAACACCGGTTGAGAAAAAAGAAACAAACGAGAAACCGGAGCAGGAAAACAAAGTTGCAGAAGAGGTGAAGACAGAACCTGTCATGGAAAAGCCAAAACAGGAAGAAGTTAAGATAGATGTTCAGGAGCAGGCTCCTGTTATAAAAGAAGAAGAACAGACCAAACAGACTGACGTGAAGGCAGACGAAGTTATTAATAAGCCGATGGAAGAAAATAAAGAAGAAGCGGAAAACAAAGTAAATGATGACGGTGTCTTTAAAATCCGTCCGACAGAGTTTAAATCTAAAATAAATGTTGTCGGTCAAATAGGTTTGGCAGCATTAAACCAGTCAACTCGTCCAAAAAAGAAATCTAAAGAGGAAAAGCGTAAGGAGAGAGAAGAAAAAGACAAGATGCGTCAGGAACAGCGAAAGCAGATGAAAGACGCAATTATCAAGGAAATACGCAAGAGTGATGAGAAATCGGAAAAGGGTGGACAGGAAGATAGCTCAAAGAAGAAAAAACGTAATAGGATAAACAAGGAACGCGTTGATATATATAGCCCGCAAGCCGGACAGCCGCACAATGGTGGAGCTAAAGGCGGTGAAAAGCAAGGCAAAAATCAAGGCGGTGGCAAAAATGCCGGTAAGGAGAAATTCAAGAAACCGGTAGTAAAACAGGAAGTTAGTGACGAGGATGTTGCTAAGCAGGTAAAAGAAACGCTCGCACGTCTTACTAATAAAGGTAAAAATAAAGCTGCAAAATATCGTAAGGAAAAACGCGAAAATATCCAGAACCGCCAGCTTGAGCAGGAAGAACTGGAAATGGAAGAAAGCAAGGTGCTTAAACTTACAGAATTTGTGACAGCAAACGAACTGGCTAACATGATGGATATATCTGTAACTCAGGTTATCTCTACATGTATGAGCGTTGGTATCATGGTTTCCATCAACCAGCGTCTTGATGCTGAAACTATTAATCTCGTAGCAGAAGAGTTCGGATACAAAACAGAATATGTCAGTGCGGAAGTGGCTCAGGCTATCGAAGAAGAAGCCGATGCTGAAGAAGACTTGCAGCCACGTGCTCCAATCGTTACTGTGATGGGACACGTTGACCATGGTAAGACATCTTTGCTTGACTATATACGTAAGGCTAATGTTATTGCCGGTGAGGCCGGTGGTATTACTCAGCACATCGGTGCATATAATGTTAAACTTGATGACGGACGTCGTATAACATTCCTTGATACTCCTGGACATGAGGCATTTACAGCAATGCGTGCCCGTGGTGCCAAGGTTACTGACGTGGTAATCATCATTGTCGCTGCCGATGATAATGTGATGCCTCAGACTAAGGAAGCTATCAACCATGCGATGGCTGCAGGAGTGCCTATCGTATTCGCAATCAATAAGGTTGATAAGCCTAATGCTAATCCTGACAAGATTAAGGAAGAACTTGCTGCCATGAACTTCCTGGTAGAGGAATGGGGTGGTAAGTATCAGTCACAGGATATCTCTGCCAAGACAGGTCTTGGTGTAAAAGATTTGTTGGAAAAAGTATTGCTTGAAGCTGAAATGCTTGACCTTAAGGCAAATCCTAACCGTAAGGCAACAGGTTCTATCATTGAATCATCTTTGGATAAGGGACGTGGATATGTTGCTACAGTTCTTGTGTCAAACGGTACACTGCATGTTGGTGACATCGTATTGGCTGGTACTTCATACGGTAAGGTTAAAGCTATGTTCAACGAACGTAACCAGCGTATGAAAGAAGCCGGTCCTGCAGAACCAGTATTGATATTAGGTCTTAACGGTGCGCCTGCTGCAGGTGATACATTCCACGTATTTGATACAGACCAGGAAGCACGTGAAATTGCAAATAAGCGTGAACAGCTGGCCCGTGAACAGGGATTGCGTACCCAGAAGATGCTTACTCTTGATGAGGTGGGACGTCGTCTTGCATTGGGAGACTTCCATGAACTTAATATTATCGTCAAGGGTGATGTTGACGGTTCTGTAGAGGCGTTGAGCGATTCACTTATCAAACTTTCTACTGAGCAGATTCAGGTTAATGTTATCCATAAGGGAGTTGGTCAGATTTCAGAATCAGATGTATCGTTGGCTGCTGCTTCCGATGCTATCATCGTCGGTTTCCAGGTACGTCCATCAAGCAATGCTGCCAAACTGGCTGAACAGGAAGGTGTTGATATACGTAAGTATTCTATTATATACGATGCCATAGAAGAAGTCAAGGCTGCTATGGAAGGTATGCTTGCTCCTACATTGAAGGAACAGGTAACTGCTACTATTGAAGTGCGTGAAGTGTTCAATATCAGCAAGGTTGGACAGGTTGCCGGAGCTATGGTTAAGACCGGTAAGGTTAAACGTTCGGACAAGGCACGTCTTATCCGTGATGGAATCGTTGTATTCTCCGGTTCAATTAATGCTTTGAAACGTTTTAAGGATGATGTAAAAGAAGTTGCTACAAACTTCGAGTGCGGTATCAGCCTTACAAACTGCAATGATATTAAGGTGGGTGACATTATCGAAACTTACGAAGAAGTAGAGGTAAAACAAACACTATAATAACGAGTTTCCTGGATGAAAGGTGAGGAATGAAATGGGCATTTATGCCGATATTCGTTCTTCATTTTTCATCCTTTTTTATAAACAGTTCATCTTTTGTACTTTAAACATTGATAAAAATGATTCTTGAATCTTTATCTTTGCAACTAAGTGTTTTGGATTGGATAATAGTAGCCATAATTGCCATTGGCATTGTGTTGGGATTTATGAAAGGGGCTATAAAACAGGCTGCCACAATTGTTGGTCTTGTAGCCGGTCTTCTTTTGGCCCGTGCTCTTTTTTCTCAGTTAGGAGAAAAACTGGCAGTGGAATTGGGTACGTCGGTTTCAGTTTCGCAGGTCATAGCTTTCTTTATGATATGGATATTAGTCCCTGTTATATTCCTTCTTTTGGCGTCCATGTTAACCAAAGCCTTGGAAATAGTACATCTTGGTATTGTCAATAGGTTGCTTGGAGCATTGCTTGGAGCATTGAAATATGCTTTTATAGTAAGTCTGGCTATAAGTTTTTTAGAATATATTGACAGTAAAGATGAAATGATTAATCGAACAGTCAAGCAGTCTTCTTTGTTATATTATCCGGTGAAGGAACTTTCTGGTATGTTTATTCCTGCCATCAAAAGTGTAACAAATGAGATTATTGAAACAGATATAATATAAATTATTATGCAAGAAGAACCTAACAAATATGTAAAGGAACTGACGCAGGAGAAATATAAATATGGTTTCACTACCGATGTTCATACAGATATAATAGAAAAGGGACTTAATGAAGATGTGGTTCGTCTGATTTCAGAAAAGAAAGGCGAGCCTGAATGGCTTCTTGAGTTTCGTCTCAAGGCGTACCGTCATTGGTTGACACTTGAGATGCCTACATGGGCTCATCTTGACATCCCTGAGATAGATTATCAGGCGATATCATATTATGCTGACCCTACTAAAAAGAAGGAAGGACCTAAATCTATGGATGAAGTAGATCCGGAACTCTTGAAAACATTCAATAAACTTGGTATTCCTTTGGAAGAGCAGATGGCGTTGAGCGGTATGGCGGTTGATGCCGTAATGGACTCTGTGTCTGTCAAGACCACTTTTAAGGAAACACTTATGGAGAAGGGGATTATCTTCTGTTCCATGAGTGAAGCTGTAAGAGAGCATCCTGATTTGGTGAAGAAATACCTTGGCTCGGTTGTTGGCTATCGTGATAATTTCTTTGCGGCTCTTAACTCTGCGGTATTTAGTGACGGATCGTTTGTATATATTCCTAAGGGAGTGCGTTGCCCTATGGAACTTTCGACATATTTCCGTATCAATGCAGCCAATACAGGTCAGTTTGAAAGAACACTGATTGTTGCCGATGACGACAGCTATGTTTCATACCTCGAAGGATGTACTGCTCCTATGCGCGATGAAAACCAGTTGCATGCCGCTATTGTTGAAATCGTGGTAATGGACCGTGCCGAAGTGAAGTATTCTACTGTACAGAACTGGTATCCTGGTGATGCCGAAGGAAAGGGTGGTGTCTATAACTTCGTGACAAAACGCGGTATCTGTAAAGGTAATGACAGCAAGCTTTCATGGACACAGGTGGAAACAGGTTCTGCCATCACATGGAAATATCCAAGTTGTATTCTTGCCGGTGACAATTCTACAGCTGAGTTCTATTCTGTAGCTGTTACAAACAATTACCAGCAGGCGGATACAGGTACTAAGATGATACACCTTGGAAAGAACACTCGTTCAACTATCGTAAGTAAGGGTATAAGTGCAGGTAAGAGCCAGAACTCATACCGTGGACTTGTACGTGTAGCAGAAAGAGCGGATAATGCACGTAACTATAGCCAGTGTGACTCTTTGCTGTTGGGAAGTAATTGTGGTGCACATACATTCCCATATATGGATGTACATAATGAGACAGCTATAGTAGAGCATGAAGCCACTACATCCAAGATTTCTGAAGACCAGTTGTTCTATTGCAACCAGCGCGGTATAACTACCGAGGATGCCATAGGACTTATTGTGAACGGATACGCAAAAGAAGTTATAAACAAGCTTCCTATGGAGTTTGCTGTTGAGGCTCAGAAGCTTCTGTCAGTGTCACTCGAAGGAAGTGTAGGATAATTTTTGAGTTCTTGAGTTCTTTAGTTCTTAAGTTTGTTTATGATAACGTAGATGAACTCACTAACTAACAAAACTCACTAACTAACAAAACTCACTAACTAACAAAACTCACTAACTAACAAAACTCACTAACTAACAAACTAACAAACTTAAAAACTAACAAACTTACAAAAATATGTTAGAGATAAAAGACTTACATGCCAATATTAACGGCAAAGAGATATTGAAAGGTATTAACCTGACTGTAAAGCCGGGTGAAGTTCATGCCATAATGGGACCTAACGGTTCTGGTAAAAGTACATTGAGTAATGTGCTTGTCGGACATCCTGCATACGAAGTAACAAAAGGTTCTGTTACATTCCTTGGCAAAGACCTGCTTAGTCTTAAGCCTGAAGACCGCAGCCACGAAGGATTGTTCCTTTCGTTCCAGTATCCTGTAGAGATTCCTGGAGTAAGCATGGTTAACTTCATGCGTGCTGCAGTCAATGAGCAGCGTAAATACAAAGGTCTGCCTGCACTTACTGCAAGTGAATTCCTGAAACTGATGAGACAGAAACGTGAAATCGTTGAGCTTGACAGCAAGCTTGCCAACCGTTCTGTAAACGAAGGATTCTCCGGTGGTGAAAAGAAACGTAACGAAATCTTCCAAATGGCAATGCTCGAACCAAAGTTGAGCATCCTTGACGAAACAGACTCAGGTCTTGACATTGACGCTTTGCGTATCGTAGCCGAAGGTGTAAACAAGCTCAAGACTCCTGAAACAAGCTGTATTGTTATTACTCACTACCAGCGTCTGTTAGACTATATCAAACCTGACATCGTACACGTTCTTTACAAAGGACGTATCGTGAAGACTGCAGGCCCTGAACTTGCACTCGAACTCGAAGAGAAGGGTTATGACTGGATTAAGAAAGAATTGGGAGAGTAAAGAGTAATAAGATTGTAAAGTAGATAAAGAAGGTAAAGTAGATAAAGCTCAATACTTTACAGCTATATAGTTTTAATACTTTTAATATTTGACTTCTATACCTCCTTTAATACTATACTACTTTAATACTTAAAAAAATGAAAGCAGAACAACAATATATAGACCTTTTCACCCAATGTGAAGCCATGATATGCCGTCACAGCGCAGATGTGCTTAACGCTCCGCGTGCCAAGGCGTTTGCCGATTTTGAGGCAGCAGGATTCCCTTCACAGAAGGTTGAAAAGTACAAATATACGGATGTCGCAAAGTTTTTTGCACCGGACTACGGATTGAACCTTAACCGCCTGGAGATACCGGTAAATCCGTATGAAGTGTTCAAGTGCGATGTTCCGAATATGAGCACTTCGCTTTATTTCGTGGTGAACGATACATTCGATACACATGATAACCCTGCTGCACAGCTGCCTGCCGGAGTTATCTTCGGAAGCCTGAAAGATGTGGCAAAGGAAAATCCTGAACTTGTGAAGAAATACTATTCACGGTTGGCAGACACATCGAAAGACAGTGTTACAGCATTCAACACAATGTTTGCACAGGACGGTGTGTTCATGTATGTCCCTAAGAATGTAGTATTGGAGAAACCTATACAGTTGGTAAATATCCTTCGTGCTGATGTCAATTTCATGGTTAATCGTCGTGTCGTTATAGTTCTCGAAGACGGAGCACAGGCCAAACTGTTAGTATGTGACCATGCTATGGACGATGTGAATTTCCTTTCTACTCAGGTAGTGGAAATCTTCGTAGGCGAGAATGCCTATTTCGATTTGTACGAGCTCGAGGAAACACATAACTCTACAGTACGTTTCAGCAATCTGTATGTACATCAGGAAGCAAACAGTAATGTATTGCTTAACGGTATGACACTTCATAACGGTACTACACGTAATACATCAGAAGTGACTCTTGCCGGTAAGGGAGCAGAAATCACCCTTTGCGGAATGGCAATTGCCGACAAGAATGAGCAGGTAGATAACAATACATTCATCGACCATAAGGCATCTGACTGTACAAGTACCGAACTCTTCAAATATGTACTTGATGACCAGGCTGTAGGTGCATTTGCAGGTAAAGTGCTTGTCCGCGAAGGTGCCCAGCGTACAAACTCACAGCAGACAAACAGTAATATATGTGCAACTCGTGAAACCCGTATGTACACACAGCCACAGCTTGAGATTTATGCCGACGACGTGAAATGTTCTCATGGAGCTACCGTAGGACAGCTTGACGAAAACGCATTGTTCTACATGCAGCAGCGTGGTATAAGTCTGAAGGAAGCACGCTTGTTGTTGATGTTTGCATTTGTCAATGAAGTTATCGACAAGATTCGTATGGAGGCACTAAAAGACCGTCTGCATCTTCTTGTTGAAAAACGATTCCGTGGCGAACTGAACAAGTGTCAGGGATGTGCGATATGCGGAAAATAAGTTTTTTAGTTTAAAGTTTTTAAGTTGGTTGATGATTATATGAATAAACTTATAAACTTACAAACTCACAAACTCATATTATGTACGATATTCAGAAAATAAGAGAAGACTTTCCGATACTGTCAAGAACAGTGTATGGCAAGCCGTTGATATACTTGGACAATGGGGCTACCACACAGAAACCAAAGTGTGTGGTGGATGCCATTGTCGATGAGTATTATTCTGTAAATGCCAATGTACACCGCGGTGTTCATTTCCTTTCACAGCAGGCAACAAATTTACATGAGGCATCGCGCGAAACTGTGCGTAAATTTATAAATGCGCGCAGCACGTCGGAGATAATCTTTACTCGCGGAACAACCGAGAGTATAAATCTCGTAGCTTCATCTTTCACTGATGCCTTCATGAAAGAAGGAGATGAAGTGATAGTTTCGGTGATGGAGCATCACAGCAACATTGTTTCATGGCAGATTCAGGCGCTCCGTAAAGGTATAGTTCTGAAAGTTATTCCTATGAACGACCGTGGCGAACTGCTGATTGATGAGTATGAGAAACTGTTTACTCCGCGTACAAAGCTTGTTTCCGTGGCTCATGTATCAAATGTTCTCGGAACAATAAATCCTGTGAAGCAGATGGCGTCAATAGCTCATGCCCACAATGTTCCGGTATTGATAGACGGAGCACAGGGTATTCCGCATATGAAGGTGGATGTACAGGATATTGATGCCGATTTCTATGTGTTCAGTGCTCATAAGATTTATGGTCCTACCGGTATAGGAGTGCTTTACGGTAAAGAAGATCTTCTAGATAAGATGCCTCCTTATCAGGGTGGTGGAGAGATGATAAAGAATGTAAGTTTTGAAGGAACGACATTCAATGAACTGCCTTTCAAGTTCGAAGCCGGAACTCCTGATTATGTAGGCTCTACTGCAATGGCAAAAGCGTTGGATTATGTATCTGCAATAGGAATTGAAAATATTGCAGCCCATGAACATGAACTTACCATGTATGCCATGCAGCGCATGAAAGAAATTCCTGGAATGCGTATCTTTGGTGAGGCGGAACACAAGGGAGGAGTTATTTCATTCCTTGTTGGAGATATCCATCATTTTGATATGGGAACATTGCTCGACCGCCTTGGAATAGCAGTCCGTACCGGACATCACTGTGCCGAACCTCTTATGCACCGTTTGGGAATAGAGGGAACAGTGCGAGCTTCATTCGGTATGTATAACATCAAAGA
>JAHLFB010000033.1 GCA_018884025.1 Candidatus Phocaeicola faecipullorum | reverse complement strand
ACGTTACTCCCTCCAAGAGTTCCTCGACCGCGGCTACGACTTCCGCCTCACCTTTTTCCTGCAAGGTGGCGAGTGGCAATACGCCGAAGTATCCATCGGCATCCTCGGCTGGAGCAAACGCATCCAGAATGTATCATTAGATTAAGCAAAACCATGAAACGAAACGCTCTGACATACCTACCCCTCCTTTTCCTGCTGGCACTGCTCGTCACTGCCTGCAAGGACGACACGCTTCCTGCTTCTCCCGCAGAAGAAGAGGAAGCTGGCAGCGGCGTGTATGTAAGCGTGGTGGTGAATACGGGCGGCAGCAATGCTTCGCGTGTGCCTACGCCAGGAGAAGGCGGTGATGGTCCGCAAGCAGGTACAGTTGAGGAGAGCACGGTGCATGACCTGAATGTGTTTTTCTTTCAAGGGGATGATGGGATAGACTCGGATGCAAATACAGAAATAACTCATTGCCTATATTTTAGCCAAGACAACAATAACTTATTTGGTGGAATAGGGCAAGGTGATTATTATTCTGCCACAGAAGATGTAAGTGACAAGTTGCAAATAGGCGAAACGTATAATGTATTGGTGATAGCTAATGCAGGTGATTTACGCAATAACGAAGAACTAAAAACTTTAAGTGGTTTGCGTGATTATCAAGTATCGGAAACAATAACCAATGACGGATATTTCTTAATGTCATCAGAATCATACGCTTCAAGAAAAATAAAAGCAAATACTCCAGCCACAGCGGAACAAGTATCTGTAAATATTGAGCGCATGACGGCACGGGTGGATTGCCGAGTCCTAAAAAAATATGAGGTAACAAATTCGGAAGATAAAGTGCAAATAACTCATGCAACTTTGACAAACAAGCATCGGGTTCAAACGTATGCATTTAAGCGAGTGACTACGGGTATTTCTGGAGCAGATTTAAATGAGGTCGTTTATTTGGATCCAGAAAAGGTTAGTGAAGAAAAAAAGGCATCCAATTATGTTATTGACCCTTATACACTGACAAATAGAGATTCTGAACGGACGTATGATATTCCTTATTTCAACCTCGAAACCATATTAGAAGAAAGTGGTGGCACTGAATTATGGAATGGTTGGAAGCCTTTAACAGGAGTTGATAGTTTCTCGCAGGATGAAGATGATTACACCAAACTGGATTATACAGATGAGAATGTGGTACTCAACGAACGATTGACCATGAGTAATACGACTGGAGTCGTATTTAAGGCTAAATATGTGCCAAATGAAAGCAGTAGTTATGCCCTAGATGGTACTTTCTATATCTATCAAGGCGTTTTCTATCCCTCGCTTGAGGAAATCAAAAAACAGTTTCAATTGGAAGAACTGACAGAAAACAATTATCCAAACTACGGTATTAAGTGTTATGATAAAGGTATATGCTATTACACATATTGGATTCGTCATGCTAACGATGAAGACGAGACTGTGTTCAGTCCGATGGAATATGCCATCGTGCGAAACAATATATATCAATTAACGGTAAAGAGCATCAGCCGATTGGGAAGCAACACACCAGATGATAGTGAAATTGATTTATCATTAGACGTAGTTGTTATACGTGCTGGAGAAGTAGAAAACGAAGTGGTATTTGATTAAGGAAAAGGACGATGTAATATGACTATACAGCAATGTTATGAGAATTTATTGAAAGGATTATATATCTGTTTTGTCTTGCTTATGGCTGCATGCGCAGATGAACCGATAGCACGACAAACGACCGATGTAGTTGAAGGTGTTCCTACAACTATCCGGTTAAGTCTGACTATGCCTGAATCTGAGAAAATTACAGTAACACGTGCCGGAGAAATAGATACAGAAGCTGTTTTTTATGATTTATACATCATGATATTCAATAGCGAAGGAGTATTGAAAACTAAACGTTATTGGGATTTTCGTCAATCTCCTGAAACAGATGGAGTATATGAAATAGACGATTTGCAAACGACTTCGGGAGTCAGTTACATTTACGGCTTTGCTAATATAGGTAATCAAGGTCGACCTTCCGAATATAACGGAGAGGTTAAAACCCAGTTGGATGTAGCAGAAATTGGTGAATTTACAAAGAATGAGTTAAAACAACTTACGGTTTCTTTGGTAAACAAAAATACGGATATTCTTCATCGTACCGCAGCGACTTCACTGCTGGCAGGTAAATATGTTTCTGGTACAGGAGATGGATGGAATGACCAAGGAGATGGCTATTGCATTATCCGACCAGGCAACTCAACGGTACAACTAAGTGGCAGAGTAGAATTGCATTCGTTGGATGCTCGGATAACTTTTAAACTAATAGTAGGTGATAAGGTTACAAAACCTTCATCTGGAACTACCTATGAGCCAAGTTTTACTGCAACATCTTATCAAGTAATGAATCTTCCGATGAAATCAAGACTACTGAATGAAACAACTGATTGGGACGGGGATGATCCGCGAAAAGTAGCTGAAGAAGATTATTATAGCATGAAAGATGAAAATGTGACCATTTATGAAACGATAGAAGAAGGAGAAGGGGATAATGCTGAACAGTATCAGACATTCTATTTCTATATGCCTGAGAATAGAAAATCTCCTAAAAGTAGTATTACGGAATATGCCCAAAGAGAAGAACAAGAAAAAACTCATATTAATGGTAATAATGTAATAAATGGTGACTGGAAATATGCTCCTACGTATGGTACGTATGTTGTCATATCAGGTGTATTTCGGGGTTATACAAAAGATGATGAAGGAACAATAAAACCTTTAGAAGCCAATGTGACTTATAAGATTCATTTGGGAAATTTTGGTAACAGTACGGCTGCAAATGGTAACTTTGATAACTTTGATACCAATAGAAATACCAACTATACCTATACAGTAAAAGTGAATGGAGTAAATAATATCATTGTGGAAGTTGAAGATGATAAAGAAAATCAACCTGGTGCTACAGGTGAAATATATTTTACGGATGAAACTGATTTGTATACGTTGGATGCCCACTATGAAACTTGCCTTATGCACTTTTCATACAGTGAATTACATGGTAGAGATATAGAATTTATAAATTATACGGTACACACACCATTTACAAATTTGGGAGCAAAGAAAAGCGATGATGCCGATTGGGTAAGATTTGCGGTAAACAATAAAAATGAGAATGTTTACTCAAAAGATTTGCAGGATTATCAAAACTGTGGCAATTTGATGACTGTAGATGAATTGATTGAACTGCTTAAGGGAATGCAATCCGATGAATGTCATGACAACTGGGATACTAATAAAGAGTTTTATATAACTTGTTTTGTTAATGAGTATTATTATACGAATGATGAAGAGGAATTGGAGGCATTGACGGAAGGTGCAAATACGAATTTAGCCCTTGACATAAAAAAACAATATCAAACACCTATAACAATAGAAAATGATGTACCGGCTTGGAAATATGCAGTCAATCAACCGAACCGTACATTGATGCTTCTTACTAATGTAAAGACAAGCAATGATGGTGAAAGTTCAATCATAGATGCGGCATACGTTATTTCCCAGCGTTCCATCCAGACATTTTATAACACAGATCCCTCTTTGACCGGATTAACCTCTGCTTTAGGGATAGAAACGATCAATGAAACTGGATATTTAGAAATGGGAGATCCCCAAACTTATCCTACAAATCTTAGAGACGGGCTATCGAATACATTGGCTATGTGGAAAATCACTTCTTTAACCCCATCTCTATACTGGAATACCTACATTGATTATACAACGAATGGTTATAGTACAGCAAACACAAGTCAAACAGATATTTCTGTAGACTATATAGGATTAAGTAATGGTGATAACTATCGGTTTGCTTATTTGGGATGTTTGCAGCGAAATCGAGACACGAATAGAAATGGAGTAATAGATGAAGAAGAAGTGAGATGGTATATGCCTGCATTGAACCAATATGCATCTTTTTTTATGGGAGCGGCAGCTCTTTCGCAGGAAAGCCGTTTTTACAGATATCCAGATTGGCGGTTAAAGCATTTTTACAGCAGTACGTATCGCGGTGAAGGAGAAAATAATGTAATGACGGTATGGGCAGAAGAAGGATTTTCCACCAGTACGGCTGGTGATGCTGATGAGTGGTATTATAATGATAAAATCACAACTCGTTATTATCGTTGCGTCCGCAATTTAGGAAATATAACAAAACATGATGGATATGAACAAGGTATAAATACTCCGCAAAACTATTGGCGGGCATCAGGAAAAAATGGTGATTATTATTATAAATTCTATTTTGATTATTTAAGCCCTTCCGCTGTTCGGCAGAATATTGTTGAAAATAGTGAATTGGGCGGTACACATACAGAACAAAGTGCAACTAATAGAGTGTATTGGGGATTTGAAGTGTCTCCTGGAGACGCTGAAAATTATAATGGTAATAATGGAACAGATGATAGGACACGCGAAAATCAAGCTCATGCAGCTACAACAGATTGCTATAACTATACACCCAATAGTGAACCAGAAGGAACTTGGCGTGTCCCTAATCAGCGTGAACTGTTATTTATGTTATTGAATGGAGTTGGTGGAACAGATTATATTAATTTTCCGTTAAAAAAATGGGGCAGTTCAAATGGAAGCGATGGTGCTTATTATTTTAGTCGTACGCTGTTTACATGGGGAATTGTAGCGGCACGGCAAAATAATACAAATTATTATACTCCATTGAAGCCTCATCCCAATGATGATAATGGTTATACGGGTGATAAAAGGCGTTATGGCTATTATACCACGTATAACGGCAATATGTCCTTGTCAAACCAAACAGACAATAACCCTTCGACAAATAGTTTTTTAAATGGCTATATTCGTTGTGTTCGTGACATAGAGATTGAATAATAATTACTCCTCCGCATGATTTGTATTAAATTTCATGCGGAGGATACTATTTCTAAGGAGCAACAATTTTAACACTAAGCATCTGCCTGCCAATAAATAAAATGTAGCGACTTATGGCAGATTCATAAAAAAACGCTACATTTGCACTTGTCACTTAATCAGTTAAACAAATATCGATGACAGAAGAAACAATACATCATACGTGGATACCTGTTTCCCATGCTTTGCTGTGGGGCATAGGTTTGTTGTTGGGGTTGTTCGGCACGATATATCTTAAAGGGATGTCTTATTCGGAGCAATTTCTATATTTATATAACGCCTTTCTTGTATTTGGCGTGTTCTTGATTGAAGTTGCTCTTACCTTTATGGATATGGCATGTGTGTACAGCCGGAAGAGAATCAAAGGACAGGTGTTTTGGGTATTGTTCCGGCTGTTTTTGATTATACCATTGGTCTTGGCATTATCGGTTGTTTACTATAAATGTCCAAGCAATTGGCTTTTGCTTTTTATAATTGTCACCATGTCGTGGCTGAAATGGGAAATTGTTCATTTGGGGAATAACATGGAAAAGTTTGTCATCAGTTTGGAAAGATTGAATATTGTTGCAAACAGATTATGATATGGATGCTGCTACATATATATTAATAGGAGTGCTTTGTCTGACTATCCTCTATTTCGGATGGCTGGTATATCTGATATGCAAGATTCGGTCGGGACGTGCTGCTTCACGGGCAGAATCACGGCTGGCAAGGTATCTTGCCGTTTCGGCGGGTACAGATACGGAGGGAAAAAGCAAAGAAGCTGTTACGGTTTCGGTAGAAACCACTCATTTTTATGCCCCTGACGGAACAGAAATCGATGCTTCACAATACGATCCATTCGTTGTATCGGGAAACTCTATGAGCCTTTGTGGGATATATGATAAGGATTTATTGCTCGTTACAAAAGGATTCGAGAGCAGCCAATTGACAGATTTGCCTAAAATTGCAGTTATCAAACGGCGTAATGCCAAGCCCGATGAAATCCAATACAAAGTGCGTCGTGCATGGAAAACATGCCTGATAACGGACAATTTGCAGGCTATCATAAGGGAAGTGCTGGACTCCGCCGCTTTCAAGAAATTGCAAGCAGCGGAAGAATGCCCCGATAAAGACGTGTTGATAATCGATTTCTTTGAAACCCGTCTGAAAAGCTATAAGGCATATTATCCGGATTGCGATAGGGAACAATCGGATTTCCACCGGATTGTCATTTCTACAACACTGCATGCAGACATAAACGAAGTGCGTTTCTCCATCCATCCGCTGAAAGATGTTAAAGGGATTGTGGCATATTCGTTTACAGTGCCGC
>JAHLFB010000032.1 GCA_018884025.1 Candidatus Phocaeicola faecipullorum | reverse complement strand
CTTATCAATGACTGGATTGCATCTATGAAAAACAGTCGCTATGCCAAATGCGGGTATCCTAAGGCAATCAAAGCAATGTTTCAGCATGGGTGTGACGAGTTTAACGACTATGATAGGGATATTATCCGAATCACCAACCAGCCATTCAGAAGAGTATCTATTCCTAAGCCCAAAGTTCCGGTTAAGAGAGCCGTGGAAGTAGATATGCTGAAACGCTTCTTCAATACAGACATCAGTAACATGAAAGCTCCTAAAGGTACATGGATTTCACGGGCAGAGCGAGCAAAGGATGTCTGTATGCTCATCTTTTGTTTAGCCGGAATTAATACAGCTGACCTCTATGACTTGAAACCGGAAAACTTCAAAAACGGCAAGCTCTGTTACAACCGGAAGAAAACTAGAGGGCGGAGGGATGATGAAGCCTATATTGAAATAGAAGTGCCCCAGATTGTCATGTCCCTGTTTGATAAATACAGAGGTAAAAAGACCTTGTTTAATTTTTCCGAGACCTATGCCAATCAGAAAAACTTCAATAAGTGTATCAATGAAGGCATAGGTGATGTCAGAGCGTGCTATAATCAAACCCATCCAGACCAACTGGAGTACATCACGACTTACTCTTTTAGGCATTCATGGGCTACTATCGCACAGAATCAATGCCATGCTTCTACAGAACTGATAGCTTTTTCTTTGAATCATGGTTCTGCCCATAAGACTACTGAAAGATACATAAAGAAGGACTATTCACCGATTAGTGAATTGAATATGCGGGTGATTGCATTGGTTTTGGGTGGCAGCTGTTGAAAAAATCACCCATTTATTTGCATATTACTAAGAATCAAGTTATTTTTGCAACAAAATACAATGATATGAAGAGACGGAAAATCAGTATATAAAAATTGGAGATATATAACCTTATAGGTTATAGTCTCACTTTATAGAAGGCATAAATGACCAAAATATGGTTATTTATGCCTTTTCGTGTCTAAAAACAATATGTATTTTAAGCATTAAGAATATTATAATCTATGATAGAAGCAACATTAAAAATGACCCAATATGTAGAGAAATGTAAATCTCAAGGTTGTGGGAAAGAAGGATTAAAAAATTTAGCCACAGGTTTCGGTCTTGTTGCCGGTGGCGTACTTTTATGTTATATTGCAAAAAAGGCAGTAGATGTTTGTATGTATCTAGTAATAAAAAAAATCGATAAAGACTGTTTCGCGATGAAAGAGGAATATAAGCGTAATATGTTTGCTGCAAATGAGAACAAAAAGCAGGAAACAAACCAAAAGAAGGCTGAGTTGCAAATGAAAGTCGCAGACCATCGGGCCGAAATCCATCAGCAGGAGAAAGCCGAGAAGCAAACAAAAGAAGATCCAAAGCTGGAGGTGTGGCTGGAAAAATATCGTCAAACTATGCGGCAGAGTAGCCACAGAAATTGCAAAGAGCGAGATCTCATCTTCCCCTGGTTACGCGAAGGTTATGATACAGGTCTCCTTGCCCCTACCGATTGCGGTAAGACTACTTTCATGATGCAGGTAGCTATAGCGCTCTCTAAAGGGAAATGTAGCTATCCTATCGCTCCCCAATGCGAGATTATTAAGCCCATCCCTACTCTCGTGTTCTCACTTGAACAGAGCAAGAGAGAGATTGACACCAATTATGGAGAGATATGCAATGCCTTGCCCCTGCTCACAATTTACGCCGGAACGGAAAATACGCCCACAAAAATTCTCGAGAGAATCCAACAGGAGATGATGGCTGACAGAGGATGCGGACTTGTTGTGATTATTGATAACTTCACTAAGCTGCAAGAATTCAGTGGATTAAAGGAGATGGAGTGGTTCTGTCTCACCTTGGATAAATTACGTCATGCAAGTCTTGAGGCCGGTAAACCTCTGACTCCCATCAAGGTATTCCATGCGAAGAAAGGGTGTAAGGTAAATCGGAGATTTGATGAAAGCTATTTCCGAGGAGATGGTAAATATCTGTTCGACGCACATAATGTACTCTATCTGACCTATTGCAACCAAGGAAACGACAAACGCATACTAGGGTTCATCAAGCGGAAGAATGGCGACAAACGTCAGCTGTGGATGCTACAGTATGCCAATACCCATCCTTACCAGTATAACTATGTGGGACCGGCTAAGGAGAAAGACATGGGTATGCCATCAGATAAGGAAGAACCTAAGAAGAAAACACGGGGGCGTGAGGAAAAAATATCAATAGAGAAGTGCGTCTACTACTATAATCAGCACAAAATAGAAAAGTGCTCAATCAGTGAAATAGAGAAGGAGGCAGGAGTTCCTTGGAACACTATCTACACAAGACTCAAGCGCGACGGATACCTGAAACCTCAACAAAGGAAACCGAATGAGGAGAAAGGAAAATCTTAGAGGTCGATCGGAAACTCGGACATATACGTTGGGGTGGACAAATTCGATCTTAGCAAATCACTGATAACCATCCGAATAAAAAAACTGCGGGGGGAGAGGAATTTTGTCAGACCTGGTTCCTCCCCTTGCCCGAAGGGAAAGAAAAGAATATCTCCGAAACACCGACAAAGCGTTTCGGAGACAAGTACAAAGAAAGTTTGAAACAAGTGAGAGGGTAAATTTACCCTCTATGACGGCACTTCAAGATAATACACCCGTTTCCCTTCCGCATTCATCCGCTGCTTTTCTCTGACAGGAAGGTAAGCGGAAAGGTCGGTGGCCTTGGCTGTTTTCCCGACAAGCCCAAGGGTGTTGTATATCTGCTGGAGCATGGTTTTGACATCCTGCTTGGAGTAGAGTACACCGGCCTTGAATGTTTGTCGGCAAGCCTCTGTTATGGGTGCTTGTGCACACCATTCATTGTAAGTTTTTTCAACATCTACTTCTTGGAAATGAAGTTCTAACAAAGCCTCATAACCCAGCGTAGCATACCAATCATGATACCGCAGGTCAATGAACGGATTCTGTAGAAGAAGTTCATCATACTGAGGATAAGCGTGCCTGAATTTGGCATACCCGGCCGGTCTGTCTTTTTCAGGAGCATTGTAGTACCATGTTTCAAAGTTTTTCACTTCTTGAGGTTTCTGACGCATATTTACTGCCGCCTGAATACTGGTTAATAACTGGCAGGAATTGTTGTAGTAGAAATTCCTCTGATACCACTGATTCCATTTTGCCACCATCACCAAATGGTTAATGCCAAGGGTTGCATGACCGTTTTCTTGTATGACATCAATATAATCATCTACGAACTTCCTATCCGTAATCCGGTCTCTACAAAAATTGATCATCATTTCTTTTGCACTATCCGGAGCATTATTGTATGTGTTAAGCTGTTCATAAGAGTTCTTTTCCATTTCCTCCTGCTTTTGCCTGAACTCCTCCTCGCTTATTTCTTCCGGTTTCGTCTTATAATAGATAGTAGCATCATGCCTGAAAGGGTTTATTTCCAACCTTTGCCTGCCAAGAATTTGTGGTATATCCAGCATGATGTCCAGCGTCTGCCATTCCTTTCCGGCATTGATGAAGATATAAGTACTGGCATTAGTGGAATAGAAATCCACACCTTCGAATGAGGCTTTGGTGCAGAAAGTAAAAGGTTTGTTTACCGGATTATACTTGTCCGTACATAGACCACCAATTGTAAAACCTTTTGGGAGGTCTGCGGTTTTACTTTCAGAACAGAGTATCGTTACCTCTTCCGGTTTCAGGTGGTTTTTCAGGATGATGTTCCTGATGGATTTGACTTCATTCAGGAAAATACAGGCTTCGTGAGATTCTATAATGTGACCTTGTATGATTTTCCTTTCAAAACAGCCTGTTTCTCTATAACGCTGTATCAGTTGGGTACATAGTTTTTCCGCACTTTCTCCTTTTTTCATCTGTACTTCCTTCAAGGTCGGTTCTTCAATCACGTCCGGATCCCATTTGAGTTTGTAGTAAGGGATACCTGCTAATTGAGGTATATAGTTCAGATATATGTCAGGTATAGGCGTAGCAGACAAATAGCAGATATGCTTTACTTCATTATCCAGTCGTACCAAGAAATTCATATCCGTATTACCCTTGAATGTTGCATCGCCCATCAAGCACTGAAATTCATCTACTATAAAGAGGAATGAATTGGTTTCGCCTCTTGAATTGAGCACGTCAAGCACTTTTCCTGATGAATCCAGTGTGACCAGGATCTTGGCTGGTTGTAGTGAAATTCCGAAAGGAGTATTCCCGTGACAATCAAGATACCGTCCTAAATCCGACATCTTCTGCCCGATTGCTGTTGCCCTGTCATTACACAAAGGGACATGAAAAAGGAACGTATCAGGATGTTGGCTGTTTTTGTCCTTCAACACTTGAATACGTGGGGAGATTATCACAACGGGCAAATTGGAGTTCAAGAACAACGATGTACCCCCGCAGCCTGTCAATGTCTTGTTCAGGATAAATTTACTGTTTATAGGTAGGATACCATTGATGAGTTGGTTGTAGTCGCTCATGTATCTACAGCCTTTTGGCATATTAATTGTATATAATGTATTCATAATTCTACTTTTACTTCTTTGCAATTTTTTTTCTGCTGAATATGGCTATGAACGGGTTAACAGAATGCAATATTTTCCCTGTATAAAACATATCCTTTTTAAGTAATATCCCTGATTTCAAGAAAAAAAGTTGCATTCTTTCGTCTGTTGTAGGCTCACGCCGCCTGAGTGGGTTTATTCCTTTATTATCCTGCCTGCGGTTAACTGTCTGTTTATTCCTTTCCATATATTCTAAATTCTACTGTTCCGAAGTTATTCTGTTCGGTCCTATAAGCATTCTCCACATGACCTTGTATCTCTTTCCTGCTCATCGTTTCATTTTCCCATCTATCGACAAAGTATTCCTCTGCCAATTCTTCATCCACGCCCCACTTGCACATCAGGCAGGCAAGTCTGAAAATACTGCTTGCCCTGTTACCTTCCACCCAATACTCCGGATGTTTTCCTTTCCATTTCTTGTTCATAATGGAGATAATGCTTCTGTCCGATACTTTTCTGCCATTGGGAATCGGCTGTATGGTCTTAACCTGCGGTTTTACCGAAGGAACATAATGATAAGGTACCGGATTAGGGTTCATCCAGATATCCGGGTCATAGCTGAGATAGTTTCGTCTGGCCAAATCCTTGCAGCCCGTGTCTTTGCTGGCTACATTAAATTTATCCAACAATTGATTATACAGGTCGGTATGCTTGCTTGGATCTGCATTGTCGTGAAGTACCAATGCCTTTAATCCATGACCGCTTGGAGTGATGAACACACATACGATACAGGGAGTTTTCATCAGCCTGTTGCGTAAGTGCATTAATTCATCCATTGTCAGTATGTCATCAAAATCCATGGCAGTGATGCGCGAGTATTCATCAATCCCCTTCGCATCAACATAGATGAATGTCCCGTTGTACGCTACCGCAGGCAATAATCTGGATTTCCAAGATTGTCTGTCTTTCTCATCAACCTCCCGGATAAATTCAACAGCTTGTCTCAAGGTATAGTTGCCATATTCCTTATCACATAATACCATATCACCATTTCTGATGTATTCTATGGCTTCTTCCAAATTGATGTTTTTCAAACCGTACATCACATAATTGATTCTTTGTGTCAATGTACATTTTACGTTTTCAAATACTCTCATAATCAAAAAATATTATATCTTTCAAGTATAAAGTTTTCGCTCCCTGCCAATGTCCTTTTTGACATTTGCAAGTAAAAAAGAAGCCGCATTCTGAAACGGCTTCTCTTTTTATGCTAAATCGTAAATAATCTTTCCATTCTTCTTCCCTTCTTCTTGGAAAAACGATCTAAGGAATTGGCAACCTCCATAGACCAGATGCAGGTAAAATCTGACGGCATGGCATATTCAGAAATAAACACCTTATGTCCTGCCTGTTTCATAGCCTTGCACCAGTCATAGAATTTAGGATAATCAAAGTCCACCTCATAGCCTTTGGTCCTTTGATAAGGAGGGGCGCAATAAATGATGGAATCGGGCGGCACTTCCAAGGTATCGTAAGAACAGCAATAGAGTTCACAGCCTTTCATCGGATCTATCTGTTGTCTTATGTTCGCCATGCTCGACTGTATGTAGTCATGGCCATCTAGCCAATCCCGGAATAGGAATGGTAAAAGATTCCATTATACGAAGCCATGAGGCCAATCCAGCCCAGTTCAGCGACGGACAAGGTTGTATAGTCTTTGGCTCTATAGGCTTTCCGCGCTTCATTGTATGTTTCCCTGGTAATTGTTTCCGGATATTTTTTACCGTCCAACAAGCTCATCCACATCTCCATCAGGTAAGGATTAATGTCGGAAGCTATTCGATTTCCGTTTACATTTGCGATTGAATTACAACCACCGCAGAAAGGTTCTACATAATACTGGTTTTCTTTCCTGCCGTTTAGAATAATAGGCGCGATGTGTTTCCAGATACGCCTTTTGCTTCCCATGTATTTCATATCAGTTCGGTTTAGGATATTAAAAAGGGAGGTGGCAACAATACTTTTTTGCCACCTCCCTTACAGTCAAAATTATGTGTTGTTCTTTAAAACGTCAGCCGCATCTTTATATAAGTCGGTTGGATATCAAGCTGTATATTCTTGGCACGACTGGCCTTTAATACTCTTGCCGATTTCTTGTAGCTCTGGAGAAATTCGCTTATCGGAACATAGAAATCGAAAATACGCGAGAATCCATTACAAGGAATGTAGAATCTATCCGGCAGATTGAAATTGGGCAATCCAAAACCGGTTATTATATCGGCATCGAGTTCGTAAATAGAGTTTTGCCCGATTGTGGGTGGATAACTGAAACCTCGGTGGAAAGTCAGTTCAAGTTCGTTGTTTGATACCTGTTGGATTTGGAACTGAACCCGTCCCCCGGTTAATTTGTCAAGCGAGAGTTTTACTTGCTGTTGGACGTTGGCCAACGAAAGTGCAGCTAAATCATAGACTGCGCCTGTTACAAAAATTTTCTTCTGCATAAGTTATTGTTAATTTATTGGATTAAAGAGCCGTATACACAGATGTATTGGCTTACTACTAAACTTCTTAGTTAATTTAGAACTCTTGTTTTTTCTATCTTTTATCATATACTTAAAGAATTTTCAGTTATAAGGAACAAACCTGTTTGCAAACTACATTTTTCAATGACAGGCAATCCTTT
>JAHLFB010000289.1 GCA_018884025.1 Candidatus Phocaeicola faecipullorum | reverse complement strand
TTTAATTATTATTATTCTAAAGGCAATAACGCACTATACCTGCGCGCTATACGCTCTTGTTTTTAATCTTCTTCCTCTTCAGATTTAGCGGCTTTTGCCTGTGGAGCAGCTGTTTTCTTTGGAGCAGGTCCCTTTTTAGGAGTCAATGATATAATCATTCTTTTTCCCTCAAGCAACGGCATCTGTTCAACCTTTGCATACTCTTCCAAATCATTAGCAAAACGCAGCAACAGAACCTCACCTTGTTCTTTAAACAGGATTGAACGTCCTTTAAAGAAGACATATGCCTTTACTTTATCTCCATCCTGCAAGAAACCTATCGCATGTTTAAGTTTAAAGTTGTAATCATGTTCATCGGTCTGTGGTCCGAAACGTATTTCTTTTACATTAACTTTAACCTGTTTTGCTTTCTGTTCCTTAGCACGTTTCTTTAACTGATAAAGGAATTTAGAATAATCTATAATTCTACAAACCGGTGGAACAGCATTGGGTGAAATTTCAACTAAGTCAGCATCATGCTCTTCGGCCATTTTCAAAGCTTGCGCCAACGGATATACTGCTGATTCAATATCATCGCCCACTATGCGGACTTCTTTGGCACGAATCTGTTCATTGATTCGATGTTGCCCTTTTAAATTGTCATTCTTCATTAATAACTTTTATTCCAGTTTGAATTACGTTTTATAAATTATTCTTTTTATAGTTTTTACACCGTTTTCACGAACATTTAATTCATATTCATGAAAACGGTTGCAAAGTTACCATTTATTTATCATATTATGAACTTCTTCTGCAATATTTTTTGCAAAATCTTCTATTTTCATTGTGCCCTTGTCGCCTTCGCCCTGTTTTCTTACAGCAACTTCACCATTTTCTGCTTCTTTTTCACCTACGATAAGCATATATGGGATACGTTTCATTTCGTTATCACGTATCTTACGGCCAATCTTTTCATTTCTGTCGTCAACCAATGCACGAATATCATACTTCTTGAGTTCCATACGAACATGATCAGCATATTCATTGAACTTTTCAGAAATAGGAAGAATAGCTACCTGATCCGGAGTCAACCACAATGGGAACTTACCAGCTGTATGTTCAATAAGAACAGCCACGAAACGTTCCATAGATCCGAAAGGCGCACGGTGTATCATCACAGGACGGTGTTTCTGATTGTCAGAACCCATATACTCCAACTGGAATCTTTCAGGCAAGTTATAGTCAACCTGTATTGTACCCAACTGCCAACGACGTCCAAGAGCATCCTTAACCATAAAGTCAAGTTTAGGACCATAGAAAGCCGCTTCACCATATTCAATCTTAGCAGGCAATCCTTTTTCCTGACAAGCCTCGATAATAGCCTGTTCAGCTTTTTCCCAATTTTCTTCTGAACCGATATATTTGTCTCTGTTTACTTTGTCTCTCAATGAAATCTGAGCTTCAAAGTTTTCAAGTCCCATTGAAGTGAACACAATTGAAATAATATCCATCACACGCAAGAACTCGTCCTTAACCTGATCCGGACGACAGAACAAGTGAGCATCATCCTGAGTAAAGCTACGTACACGAGTCAATCCGTGAAGCTCACCACTCTGCTCATAACGGCATACAGTACCAAACTCAGCAATACGTAAAGGAAGGTCACGATAAGAACGTGGAGAGTTCTTATATATCATACAGTGATGAGGACAGTTCATAGGTTTAAGGAAGTATTCTTCGCCTTCTTCCGGTGTATGAATTGGCTGGAAAGCATCCTTACCATATTTAGCATAGTGTCCTGAAGTAACATAAAGAAGTTTGTTACCTATAGGTGGACACATAACTTCCTGATAGTCATATCTTGACTGAATGCGGCGTAAGAAATCCTGAAGACGGATACGCAAAGCTGTACCCTTTGGCAACCACATAGGCAAACCTTTACCTACAGTATCAGAGAACATGAACAAATCCATCTCCTTACCAATCTTACGGTGGTCACGTTTCTTAGCTTCTTCCAACAAAGCCAGATACTCATCAAGCATTTTCTTTTTCGGGAAAGATATACCGTAAATTCTAGTCATCTGTTTACGGTCTTCCTGTCCTCTCCAATAAGCACCAGCCACAGACAACAGCTTAACAGCCTTAATTGGAGCTGTTGACACCAAGTGTGGCCCACGGCACAAATCTGTAAACGCGCCTTGAGTATATGTAGTGATATGACCGTCCTCAAGTTCTGAAATAAGCTCACATTTATAAGTTTCGCCTCTTTCACCAAACATCTTCAAAGCATCTTCCTTTGAAATGTTTTCACGAACCAGAGTTTCTTTCTTAGCAGCCAATTCAGCCATTTTCTTTTCTATGGCAGGCAGATCGCCTTCCTTAATAACAGCTTCACCCGGATCAACGTCATAGTAGAATCCATTTTCAATAGCAGGACCGATACCGAACTGTATTCCAGGATAAAGTTCCTGAAGTGCTTCAGCCAGCAAGTGTGCACTTGTATGCCAAAAAGCATGTTTTCCTTGTTCATCATCCCATTTGTAAAGAACGAACTCTGCATCTTCATTTATTGGACGACTTAAATCTATAGTCTCACCATTAACACTGCAAGCCAGCACATCCTGTGCCAGACGAGAGCTAATACTTTCTGCAATCTGCAGACCGGTTACACCTTCGTTATATTCACGAACCGAACCATCCGGGAAAGTTATCTTAATCATGATTTTATATTTTAATCTTATCTTACTTCAATTTTATCCGCAAAAATAGTAAAAGTTTCTTTAATAGTTTTCTTTTACAAACAAAATGTTAATCTTCTTTTGCCGTAAAGCGTTTTATGATATTGTAGGCAGAGAACAGCCCAAGTTCGCCCGCTTTACTCAAATCTTGAATACCAAGCCTGTTGTTGCCCAGGAAAACATGAGTAAGTCCTCTGTTGAAATAAGCATCCGCCATATTAGGCTCAATCTCCAACACCTTATTATAATCAGCTATAGCCCCACGATAATCTTTCATTATAGTAAGAATATTAGCCCTATTGTAATACGCATAAACAAAATCCGGTGCCAATTCAATGACTTTATCAAAATCCTCACGTATCTTCGCATAATCAAGAGCCCTTACCTGAGCTGTTTTTTCATCAGTCACGACTATTTCAAAACTCTTCTCACGTTTCCTGTACTCCAGTTCTTTATAATGTATCAAAGCACGGCTGAAATAAGCAGGGAAGAATGTCGAATCTCTTGCAATACATTCATTCAGGTCATTCAACGCATTATCAAAATCCTGAACCAGATAAAAATCCAAGGCACGGGAATAATAATTCAATGCATTGTCAGGTTCCTTGTCTATTGATGCCGACAATTGATTTATTGAATTGAAATGCTGCTTCACCTGTGCTTCATCAAGAGCCATCTCATTATTTGTAATGATAAGTTTCTCAGGGAAGAGATGCCTTTCATTCATCTGAGCAATTCTCTTGTCAAAATTAATCTGCCTTCTCACTTCATCCTTGCGTTCATAGTAAGTAAGCGCAAACATAGGCTGAGGTAAAATGTTAACATTCTTGTCCTGAACTCTACCCCTATAATTTGTCTTATACTTACTCTCAGTATCATCATTGTCAGCAACAACTATTTTGCGATAGTTGTTCATGTTTTTATCCGACTTCTTTCTTGTTTTGTCATTAGAAGCAGTATTATTTTTTGTTCCGGACTGCGCGTCTATCTGCGCCTTAAGAACTACTATTTCATCCGCGTCAGCTCTTTTCAAATCACCTATCTTCCTATAGGCCTCTGCTCTACACTGATAACCAGGCATAAAGTTGGGATACTCATTCAACACGGCACTATAATCGTCGATAGCACCTTTATAGTCACCTGTCTTGCTTCTGAGGAGCCCCCTATTAAATGCAGCCATTAAATTGTCCGGTTCTACACTCAACACGAAATCAAAATCTTCGATAGCCCTGTTATCATCACCCACCTGAGCTCTTAACAATCCACGGTTATAATGCCCTATCAGATTGTTTTTATCAATATCCAAAGCAATGTCATAATCAGACATCGCTCCTCGCAGATTATTCTGATGATATCTGGCCAAGGCCCTATTTATATAAATACCTGAATTTTTAAACGAAAGTCTTGCCGCTTCATCGAAATCAGATTCCGCATCAGCATATTTTTCTCTTTGCATTAACAGTACAGCCCTTGAAGCCCATGTATCAGGATTATATCTGTCTATCTCTATAGCCCTGTCAGCATCCGACATTGCCTGCAGAGTATCTTTCATTTTCAAAGAGACCTCCGTACGCATCAGATATGCATCTGTATATTTCGGAGACAACGAAATGAGAGTATCAAGTTCAGCTCTGGCAGTAGCATAATCCTTCTTTTGTATTCTACATAAAATAAGATTATGCCATAAAGCCTCGTTTTCGGGCTCTATGGTCAATGCTTTCTGATAGTCAGCTATCGCGCCATCAAAATTATCCTGCCTTATTCTGGAAATACCTCTTATCTGATATGTATTCGCAACAAACGGGTTACGTTCTATAGATTCCGTACAATCGGCTTCAGCACCTTGAAAGTCGTCCAGGTTTATCTTTGCCAACCCTCTGTAAAAAAAAGGCTCAGCCAAATACGGTTTTGCATTTATCACCTGGTTAAAATATTGTATGGACAATACGTAATCCTCAAAATAAAGAGCATTTTTCCCTATAGTCATAACCCTGTCTGTATTAATCTGCGACACGGCAACCATAGGAAAAAGCAAGCCTATATATAATATGTATAGAAGCTTTTTTATCATTTCACTGTTTTCACCTTGTAACCACAACGGGCTTTTCCTTCAACCATTTTATTAAGTTTTCCCCTAATCATCTGTTTTCTCAAAGGAGACAAGTGGTCTATAAACATAGTTCCATCCAAATGGTCGAACTCATGCTGCATAACTCTGGCCAGATATCCTTCCACCCACTCATCATGCGGATTCATATTTTCATCAAGATATGTCACATGAATTTTGTCAGGGCGCTTAACACTCTCATGTACACCAGGCAAGCTCAGACAGCCTTCTTCCATTGAAACAATTTCTTCTCCAGTTTCAATGATATGCGCATTGATATATGTACGACGGAAATCCTTAAATTCAGGCATTTCATCCGACAGGACATCCAGATTAACGACTACCACACGAATAGGCAATCCTATCTGAGGTGCAGCCAGACCAACACCATCTGCACGGTCCATAGTCTCAAACATATTTTCAATAAGTTCTTTCAGATTTGGATAATCCGGAGTAATATCTTCTGCCTCCTGACGCAAAACAGGCTGGCCATATACATAAATTGGTAAAATCATCTTTTTATTAATTTTTCAGTTGTTAATATTTCTTCGATTCCAGATATGACTGTAGAATTATAGTAGCACTGATTTCATCCACCAATGCCTTGTTCTGCCGATCTTTCTTTTTTAATCCTCCGGCCAGCATGGCTTTATGTGCAAGAACAGAAGTAAACCTTTCATCAACAAGTTCTACCGGCATATTTGGAAGCAACTTTCTCAATCTGTTAATAAAAGGTACAATACTCTTCATATTATCAGAATCCTCATAATTCATTTGACGTGGATGGCCTATTATTATGCGCTCTACCTTTTCCTGCTCCACATATTTGGTGATAAAACTCTCCAATTCATGTGTAGGCACTGTTGTAAGTCCTGTAGCAATAATCTGCATGGGGTCTGTTACAGCCACCCCCGTACGTTTTCTTCCGTAATCTATAGCTAAAATTCTACTCATATGCGGGAGCAAATTTACAAATTAATTCATTAACACATTATATACAAGACTTAAAAATTCCTACTCTTTAGTTAATACACCAAACCCACATTGTCTATCCACAAGGTATTTCCAGGTGAACCAATGAAAGCTCCTCCTATACTTGATGTAAACTGAACCAGGATATGCGTTGGAGTTTCATTCTTGTCAGCCCATCCGTCTTCTTTTATCATAACACTTTCGCCTTTACTGTTCCTTGCATGATATCCTCCGGTTCCCAGTTCCATAAGTTCTGGCACATACCTGCTATCAGATGTTATATCGCCATACATTATCTCATATGTCGCGCCGTTCACCCAGTCAGACGTTCCAGTATATTTCACCGCAGCCGTACCTACCCTCTTTGCTATGATATTACCGTCAGCATCCTCTGTTCTTTTCTGCAGAAAGCATACCATAATAGCCGCATCCTTTCCCTTGACTACAGATTTCTTGCTAAAGCCAGTCTGTCGTATTCTATTAGGTTCGCCAGACATTTTCACTTTATAATCATATCTTATCGCAGCAGGTCTTTTAGTAAAAGGTACTCCACAATTAAGAGCCTTCTCGCCATCCTTTGTACCCGTTATAGGTTCTTTCATGTCACCGAGAAACATTGACCCGGATGCCAATACCGTAATATTTACCATTCCAAGCACTTTTACACTCTCTATATGGGTTTCAAGTCTAGCGCACTTTCCATTGTTTCTTTTTTCAGGATAGACACTGGTATTTGTTTTCACAATACCTACCACCTTAGCCATGACATTAGAGTTTCCCCATGGCGAGCCTCCCTGATTCACATACGGGATATTACCATCAAAATTCTTATCAGGTCCTAATTCATACAAATACTTTACATTTCCGCCAATTATCCCTGACTCCTCTATTCTTCTGGTAACCCAATGATCCATATCACCATACTTAAAGAGTTCAAATTTTTCCTGAGCTGATAAAGATATTGCCATTAAGACGCAAATCAAACTAACATAATACCTATTTTTCATAACGTTTTAATTCAAAATTCAAGTCGCAAAGGTATAAAAAAAAGCGACAGCTTTTACGCTATCGCTTATAATATGATAATCAGAATAATAAATCCGAACTATCTGCTATTTAATAAACACGGTACAATAACCATGAACCCTGGAAATCTTCGCGGTTAGGATATTTTGCCTTGAAAGCGTCTCTTGCAGCAGCAGCTTCTTCTCTAGTGTCAAAAGATGCAACTACCACGCGGTACATATTGCGTTCAGCGTTATATACAACCTTGGCATTGTATCCCTGGCCATCAAGAGTTGATTTCAAACCATCAGCATTAGCCTTTACGCCAAAACTTCCGCAAACAACGCTAAATGCTTTCAGTCCATCTCCAGATACCAGTTCCACTTTTTCTTCACGAACAGGAGCAGGTGACACAGGAGCAGGAGTTTCAACTACAGGTGCAGCCTCTACTACCGGAGCAGGTTCTACTTCCTTTTGATTAGCAGCCTCAGCCAATTCATTTTGCTTAGCTTTTTCATATGCCTTTTTATACGCACTCTCACTAGACTTACAAGAAGAGAAAGCCAAAACCAGGCACAATCCCATTCCTAAAACGAATAACTTTTTCATTTTGCTTACTTTTATTTGATTTAATAATTTTCCATTTTTATATTTCACGACAAAAGTAGTAATATAAACCTTTCTATGCAGTTAAAAACAGTTAATAATACATCTTTCAGAATATTTTGATATTTTTTTTCGGACAAAAGCAGACAAAATACAATCTTTTTTATTAGATTTGTAGAAAGCAATAATAAACCCGTATATGACACAACAAGTGAATACACATCAGAGACATCTCAGTATATTCATTAATGTTTCATACACACTGATAAAACACACGTTATCATGAAAGCATTGAACATTGTAGCAGCATTCTTGGGCGGATTGGCCTTAGGTGCAGCAGCCGGCATTTTATTCGCTCCGGAAAAAGGCGAAGAAACACGTAAGAAAATAGCTGAAATCCTCCGTCAGAAAGGTATCAGACTAAATCGCGCAGAAATGGAAGATTTAGTTGATCAGATTGCAGCTGAAGTTAAAGATGCAGACTAACAGACATTCGACCACATATAGCGGATGCAACTCTGTAAAGTCAAGTTAATTAGAGAAAAGACATTAGGGATTTTAAAAGGAAAAGCCGCTCACGCTTACGCGACTGACGGAACTTCCTTTTAAATTCCCCTTTTTTATTAATCACAAAGCAAAGACAAATATGTTTGCCAACGACAAAAGCATAGACAATCTGGAAGCCCTGTTCAAAGAGATAAAAAAGTATATCGAATTGCAGGGACAATACATAAAGTTGGATTTAGTAGAAAAACTAACTATACTTATATCTACATTAATACTTATATGCGTACTCATCGTACTGGGCATGACAGCATTGTTCTATTTCTCGTTCATGCTTGTTTATACGATAGACTCATTCGTAAACAATATAATAGCCAGTTATGCCATTATTGGCGGATGTATATTAATTCTTGGAATAGCAATTTACATTTTCAGACAAAAGATAATCTTTCAGCCTATGGTAAACTTTCTGGCCAGACTTTTCCTGGAAGACAAGGACAAAGAGAGCAATAACTAAATATATACACGATTATCATGGACAACAATATCAAATATAGCATACAGTTGGTTTCCGAAAGGAAAGCCCAGAAAAAGGCCGAGCTTAAAGCATCAAAAGACAGGATACAGGAAATAGCTCAGGACCTTTTCTCCCCGCCTGAAACAAAAAACAAGATGGACCTCCTAATGCACCATTTCAATACCGGTATGGCAGCCTACGATGGCATCATGACAGGCGTAAGAATATATAAAAGAATAAAATCTGCCTTTACAAGGAAAAAATACAGTAAATAATAAATCAAAAACACAATTCCGCACATTAACATAATAAGGACGAAGATTTTTATTATGTTTGCGCAAAACTTTTTATTAAATATTTATAACAAAGACATCGTATGAAAAAAACTTGGATTATCATCACAGTTATTCTGGTAATAGCAATTGCAGTGGTTTACAGTATCTCATCCTATAATTCGCTAGTCTCACAAGAAGAGTCTGTAAGTACGGCATGGAGTAATGTAGAAAACCAATATCAACGCCGTGCAGACCTTATACCTAATCTGGTAAATACTGTAAAAGGCTATGCAGCACATGAAAAAGAGACATTGGACGCTGTTGTATCAGCCAGATCAAAGGCCACACAGGCACAAATCAGCATAGACGACCTCACTCCGGAAAAATTACAGGCGTACCAGCGTGCACAGGGTGAAATAGGTGCCGCTTTAGGCAGACTGCTAGCTATAACAGAAAATTATCCTGACTTAAAGGCGAACGAAAACTTCCAGGCTCTTCAGGCGCAGCTTGAAGGCACAGAAAACAGAATAAGTGTTGAACGACGCAAATTCAACGAAACAGCAAAAGCATACAACACTAACATACGCCGTTTCCCGAAAAATATTATAGCAGGACTATTCGGATTTGAAAAGCGCCCGTATTTCGAAGCTTCTGAAGGAACAGAGACTGCTCCCGAAGTAAAATTCTGATACTACTATGAAAAAAAGACTTTTCATAGCGACTCTGCTTGCTTTCTGCTTTCTGTTTGGAGTATATGCCAGGGAATATAAGGTAAAAGACGTTCCTATGGTACATCTTGCCGACCGGACAAAGTATGTAAGCAATCCGGACAACATACTCTCGCCAGCTACGGTGGCCGCAATTGATACAACACTGTTTTCACTTGAACAACGGACAGGAATACAGGTGCTGGTTGTAGCCGTTGAACAGATTGAAGGGGGCGACTGCTTTGATTTTGCTTACAGATTGGGAGAAGAAAACGGTGTAGGTCAAAAAGAAAAAGACAACGGGCTGGTAATACTTCTGGTTACGGGAGAGCGATGTATCCAGTTTGCCACCGGATATGGTCTGGAAGGCATACTGCCTGACGCTGTATGCAAAAAAATACAAGTCAGATACATGAACAAGGCTTTCAGTCAAGGTAACTGGGATGAGGGAATGATAGCAGGAATCAAAGCTATCAGACAACTTCTTGGCAATGAAAAAGGTACACCGGACAAGCCTCAATCAGATAACGGCAATGATTTAGGCATACTATTGATGGCCTTATTCGGAGTTATCGGATTTACCATGTTCTATCTTTGGCTAAACGTAAGAAGGCAGAGACGTTGCCCACAATGCCATAAACAGACAATGAAAGTAATTTCCTCGCGCACTATAGCGCAATATCCTACGTACCACATAGAAGAAATCGTATCCTGCTGTTCCAACTGTGGACACATAGTCCAGAAAGAACAACGTGTGGACGATGAAGACCATCACCACGGAAGACGTGGCGGATCATTTACGGGCGGCATATTCATGGGTGGTTTTGACCGTGGAGGTTTCGGTGGCGGAGGTTTCGGTGGCGGAGGCTTCGGCGGAGGAAGTTTTGGAGGAGGCAGCTTCGGTGGCGGAGGTGCAGGAAGTAAATTCTGACACGAATACTACTTAAAAACATAAAGCAAGTAGTCAAGATTTTGCCAACGTTTTCTGTGTCCGACAATGGTCGGCACCAAAGCCCACCAAGGTCAGACGCATTGCCCACAATGGTCGGCACCACGTCCCACCTTGGTCGGAAACAAGATTTATACAGTCATTTCAGTATATTATTCATACAATCAAAACATAAATAAAGACCAAAATACAATGTACAACAATACGTTTGGAAATATATTCCGTCTGACAAGTTTCGGCGAATCACACGGAAAAGGTATAGGAGGAGTTATAGACGGCTTCCCTGCCGGAATACATATAGACATGGATTTCATACAGAAAGAGCTTGACAGGAGAAAACCAGGACAATCCGCCATTACAACAGCTCGCAAGGAATCAGACAAAGTGGAGTTTCTGTCAGGAATATACGATGGAGTTTCCACAGGATGCCCTATTGGCTTTATAGTATGGAACACCAACCAGCACTCCGGCGACTACGACAATATGAAGGATGTCTTCAGACCGTCGCATGCCGACTTCACCTATACACAGAAATACGGCCTGCGCGACCATCGTGGAGGTGGACGCTCGTCTGCACGTGAAACTATTTCCAGAGTCGTGGCAGGTGCATTAGCCAAACTGGCATTAAAACAGATAGGCGTAGAAATAACAGCCTACACATCACAAGTGGGCGAACTGAAACTAAACAATCCATATACATCATACAATCTGGAAGAAATCGAAAAGAACTCTGTAAGATGTCCTGACCCCATAATGGCAGAAAAAATGTCGGAGCTGATACTGAAAATAAAAGGAGAAGGCGATACTATAGGAGGTACAGTGGATTGTATAATAAAAGGGTGTCCGATAGGATTAGGTCAACCAGTCTTCGGCAAACTGCATGCCGCTTTAGGTAACGCCATGCTGTCAATAAATGCCGCAAAAGGCTTTGAGTACGGACAAGGTTTCGGCAACATGCAAATGAAAGGAAGCCAACAAAACGACATCTTCTATAGCGACAATGGAAAGGCTGCTTTCCGCACAAACCGTTCCGGCGGTATTCAGGGAGGTATAAGCAACGGTCAGGACATATATTTCAAGGTAGCTTTCAAGCCGGTAGCCACAGTCCTGATGGAACAGCCAACAATAGACAAAAACGGAAATGACACTATATTAAAAGCCAGAGGCCGGCACGACCCATGTGTACTTCCACGGGCTGTGCCTATAGTAGAAGCCATGGCGGCCATGACAATACTCGATTTTTATCTTTTAAACAAAACTACAACATTATAAAAATGGAAATAAAAAAATACATAGAAGCAAACGAACAACGCTTCATCGACGAATTATTCAGCCTTATACGCATACCGAGCATAAGCGCAAAGCCACAACATAAAGATGACATGCTGGCTTGTGCGGAAAGATGGAAACAACTTCTTCTTGAGGCCGGTGCAGATGAAGCCATGGTAATGCCTTCAAAAGGCAATCCACTGGTTTATGCCGAAAAAAGGATTAACCCGGACGCACCTACAGTATTGATTTATGCACATTACGATGTAATGCCGGCAGAACCACTGGAACTTTGGAAAAGCAAACCATTCGACCCTGAAATAAGAGACGGCCATATCTGGGCACGCGGGGCTGACGACGACAAAGGACAGGCCATGATACAGGCCAAGGCTTTTGAATACATGGTACGCGAAGGATTACTGAGACACAATGTGAAATTCATATTCGAGGGAGAAGAAGAAATAGGCTCCCCAAGCCTCAATGCCTTCCTGAAAGAGCATAAGGAACTTCTCAAAGCAGATGTAATACTGGTTTCAGACACAAGTATGCTGGGCGCGGACATGCCTTCACTCACCACTGGATTACGCGGACTGGCATACTGGGAAATAGAAGTAACCGGTCCAAACCGTGATCTTCATTCCGGCCACTTTGGCGGCGCAGTCGCAAATCCAATAAACACACTATGCAGTATCATTTCGCAAATCACTGACGCTGACGGACGAATAACAGTTCCACATTTTTACGATGATGTGGAAGAGGTGCCTGCTGCTGAACGCGAGATGATAGCGAGCATTCCATTAAACGAAGAGAAATATATGCAAGCCATAGGTGTAAAAGCATTGAAGGGAGAAAAAGGATATTCTACACTCGAACGGAACAGTTGCCGTCCGTCATTCGATGTGTGCGGCATATGGGGAGGATATACAGGCGAAGGTTCAAAAACTGTACTTCCCTCAAAAGCGTATGCCAAGGTATCATGCAGACTCGTACCACACCAAAATCATGAAAAAATTTCAAAATTGTTCGTCGATTACATAAACGAAATCGCACCTGATTATGTACAAGTAAAAGTCACCCCGATGCACGGTGGCGAAGGATATGTATGTCCTATAAGCCTACCGGCATACAAAGCTGCCGAAAAAGGCTTTGAAAAGGCTTTTGGCAAAAAACCGCTTGCCGTACGCCGTGGAGGAAGTATTCCTATCATAAGCGATTTTGAACAAATATTAGGCATAAAAACCGTACTTATGGGATTTGGCCTTGAGAGCAATGCCATACACTCACCCAACGAAAACTTCCCGCTCGACATATTCCGTAAGGGTATAGAGGCAGTGGTAGAATTTCACAAGGAATACGGAAAAGATTATTAAAACCTTAAATGGAACAGGCCGGATAAATCAAAAAAAATGTCCGGTCTTTTTTTATTCTATACTTCAAGCACTATTTTTACATCAACATTAAGCTTTGAGAACTTTCAAAGTAGGTTCGCAACGACCAATCAAATAGTCACTGCAACGTAACGGACCGCCACCAGAAAGTTTCATCTGATTAAGTTCCATTTCATACATACGCAACTTTATCATGTATATCAATGAAGGATACTTTATCGGACAATGTTCATCTTCATACTTCAAGACAAATTCGGACAATGAATCAAGCTCTATCAAGTTCTTGTCCGTAAGTAGTGTATTGTCGCTAATCAGAAGGTAGTATAAAAACAAAAAGACATCTAAGAAATCATATTCTTAAATGTCTCACTGTAGCGGGAACCGGGATTGAACCGGTGACCTCATGATTATGAATCATGCGCTCTAACCAGCTGAGCTATCCCGCCATTATTTCTCGATTGCGGGTGCAAAGGTAGAACTAAATTTTTAAATACGCAAACATTTCAAACTTTTTTATCAGAAAAAAAACGACGAAGCATTATGAACAAAACAACGAAGCATTTTAAGTCAAATGACGAAACGTTTTCCACCAACGTCTGAATAACATCAGGACTATGTTGTATAATATAAAAAAAATTGCACCGTTAGTCGAAAAAAATACTTTAATTTGCCACCAAAACCTAGGAATCATAATAAACGAAATACACTTTATAAGGAAATGAAAAAGAAATTGAAAATAGAATACCCGCTTAACCCTACTTCAGGAATAATACTGTGGAACGCTATAAGCACACCAGCAGGACTAGAAAGATGGTTCGCCGACAAAGTAACAAAAAACGGAAAGACATATACATTCCGATGGGGAAAAACTGAAAGCAGGGATGCGGATATCACAAACACACGTTCTGAATATTTCATCAGGTTCCACTGGAAAGACGATGAAGAGCCAAAATCCTTTTTTGAGTTCAAAATTCTGTTCAACGAACTTACTTCAGACCATATACTTGAAGTGACAGATTTTGCAGAACCGGGAGATGAAGAAGACACCGTCAATCTTTGGAATTCACAAATCGACGTACTAAGAAGAGTTTTCGGCGTATAATCTGTATATAAATTAAAAATATACAAAACATTGTCCCTATCCATATTTTATGCTATTTTTGCATCATAAAATAAAATGATGGGAATATTACGTATAAAAAAACTAGATATATTCGTTCTAAAGAGTTTTATCCTACTCTTTGCCGGAACATTTTTTATATGCCTGTTCATCTTCATGATGCAATTCTTATGGAAATATGTTGACGAACTGGTAGGAAAAGGACTGGAGCTTAACGTTCTGGCCCAATTTTTCATATTGTCTGCCCTAACACTTATACCACTGTCATTGCCTCTGGCCATACTTCTGGCAGCGCTGATGACCTTTGGTAATTTCGGCGAGAGATATGAGTTACTTTCAATGAAGGCAGCAGGAATACCGTTGCTCAGAATTATGCAGCCCATCGCCATTCTATGTCTGGTACTGGGACTTACATCTTTTTATTTCCAGAATGTCATAGGACCGAAAGCTCAAAAACAGCTATGGACACTGCTTGTTTCTATGAAACAGAAGTCACCAGAAGTTGACATTCCGGAAAGGGTTTTCTACTCCGACATAGAAGGCTACAACATATATGTCAACAAGAAAGACCGCGAGACAGGTATTTTAAAAGATGTCCTGATATACAATTTCTCGGATGGATTCGAGAATGCACGAATAATATGGGCGGAAGAAGGCAAGCTGGAACTTACCGCCGACAAAAAGCACCTGTACCTGCACTTGTACAACGGCGAACTGTTTGAAAATCTGAAATCACAGAATATAGATTCAAAAAATGTACCTTACAGACGTGAGACTTTCGTTGAAAAACATACCCTTATTGATTTTGACGCTGAATTCAATATGGTGGACGGAAGTTTTCTCGACAGACGTTCGGACATAAAAAACATGATGGAGATAACTGCCGCTATAGACTCACTGACCACATATACAGACAGTGTAGGAAGGGCAATGCACGATGAAATCATGGCATCGACATACAAGACTCCTGAACTGAGCAAATCTGATTCCATAAAGATAAAAGAACAACATCTGGAATATCTCAATACAGACAGTATATTCCGCTCACTCAGTTCGGACGACAAGCTGAAGACACTTACTGCTACAGAAAGAAGATTGTCTTCACTCAGTTCAGACTGGAGCATGAAATCATTTGTAACACAAGATAATGACAAGAGCATACGTTCGCACAGGTCGGACTGGCACAAAAAAATAACCCTGTCGTTCGCATGTGTATTCTTCTTCTTCATCGGAGCGCCTCTGGGAGCAATTATCCGTAAAGGAGGATTGGGAATGCCTGTGGTAATATCAGTGCTGATATTCATATTATATTATATCATAGATTCAGGCGCAACACGAGTGGCGAAGAGTGGAGAAATGAATATCGTTCTTGGAACATGGATGAGCAGTATTGTACTTGCACCTATGGGTATATTCCTTACATATAAATCGAACAAGGACTCTGTAGTTTTCAACATAGATGTCTATAAAGCTTTCTTCAGAAAGATATTCGGATTAAGAACTTCAAGACATATATTCCGAAAGGAAGTAATAATCTACAGTCCGGACTATGCCACGGTATGCGAAAAACTTGACGCAATATGTAAGGAATGTGAAGACTATTCTAATACCCACAAACTGCTGGGTCCGCCTAACTATTTTAATGTTTTCACCAACCACACCCACGATAACCACATTAAAAATATCAGTCAACAGATTGAGGATGTGGTGGAAGAACTGTCAAATTCAAAAGACCCTGTAGTGCTAAACAATCTGAACAATTATCCGTTCTTATTTATAAAAGCACACAAAAGCGTGTCCGACAAAATATGGCTTAACATCATACTGGGACTGATATTCCCCGTAGGCCTGGTAATCTGGCTAAACATCTGGAGATACAGGGTTACGCTTGACAAGGACTTGAAAACCATAATAAAGACAAGCAACGACATTAAGGAAAGAATTAGAACAAACATATTACAATAGACTATTATGAACAAAATCAAACTGAACACAATTGAAGAGGCAATAGAAGATTTTCGTAAAGGCGAAATCGTCATTGTAGTTGACGATGAAGACCGCGAAAACGAAGGCGACATGATAATTGCGGCAGAACTTATCACACCTGAAAAAGTAAACTTCATGCTGAAACACGCAAGAGGTGTACTTTGTGCCCCGATAACAATATCAAGATGCGATGAGCTGGACCTTCCAAGACAAGTCGCAAACAATACATCAATCCTTGGAACACCGTTTACTGTCACAATAGACAAACTTGAGGGATGTACTACAGGTGTCTCTGCAGCAGACAGAGCAGCTACGATACGTGCCCTTGCAGATCCGACATCAAAACCGGAAACATTCGGCCGACCAGGACACGTAAATCCTCTATATGCACAAGACAAAGGAGTATTACGTCGTGCAGGACATACAGAAGCATGCGTTGACATGGCCCGTCTTGCCGGATTATACCCTGCAGCTGCACTTATGGAAGTAATGAACGAAGACGGCACTATGGCACGCCTTCCGGAACTTAGAAAGATAGCCGACGAATTCGGATTCAAACTGATATCTATAGCAGATCTAATAGCATACCGTCTGAAACAGGAATCACTGGTAGAGAAAGGAGTGGAAGTTGACATGCCTACCGAACACGGACATTTCAGACTAATACCTTTCCGCCAGAAGAGTAACGGTCTGGAACATGTTGCTTTAATAAAGGGAAACTTTACTCCGGACGAGCCTGTACTGGTTAGAGTACATTCTTCATGCGCTACAGGCGACATTTTCGGTTCTATGAGATGCGACTGCGGAGAACAATTGCACAAGGCTATGGAGCTTATAGACAAAGAAGGAAAAGGAGCAGTTATCTATCTTAACCAGGAAGGCAGAGGCATTGGCCTTATGGAAAAAATGAAAGCCTACAAACTTCAGGAAGAAGGAATGGATACTGTTGACGCAAATATCTGCCTCGGACATCAGGCTGACGAACGCGACTATGGAGTAGGCGCACAAATCCTGAGAGAAATAGGTATAACAAAGATGAGACTTCTCACAAACAATCCTGTAAAAAGAGTAGGACTTGAAGCATACGGACTGGAAATAGTAGAGAACGTTCCAATAGAAGTTACACCAAACGAGTATAATGAAAGATATCTCCATACAAAGAAAGAACGTATGGGACATACTCTTCATTTCAACAAATAAAATAAATAATTCATAAAAACAGAAACGATATGAATTTTCTTGAAACTAAAGACTTTGTAAAAGATACAAACGTATCAAAAACAGCGCAAAGCACACTGATGCGCAGCGTTTATACATGGATGACACTGGCACTGGCCATAACAGGACTTACAGCCATGTATATGGCAAAATCATTGACCGTCATTAATATGATGATGCAAAACTCCATGTTATTTTGGGGAGTTCTTATAGCAGAAGTTGTATTGGTTATGTACATGTCTGCCAGAATTAACAAAATCAGCTTTACAACGGCTACACTCCTGTTTATCGCATATTCCATACTTAACGGAGTTACGCTGTCAATATTGTTCCTGGTATATACGGCAAGCTCGATAGCCACAACATTCTTTGTTACCGCCGGTACATTCGGAGCTATGGCGTTATTCGGTTATGTGACAAAAAAAGATCTTACACGCATAGGAAGCCTGTGTATAATGGGAGTTATAGGTCTGATTATAGCATCTGTAGTAAATATGTTCCTTCATAATACTATGATGGACATGATTATATCATATGTAGGTGTACTGTTATTTGTTGGTCTTACAGCATACGATGCTCAGAAAATCAAACATCTATTGAGTGGAGATGACATAGAAGTAAACGAATCCACACAGAAAATAGCACTTTTAGGCGCTCTCACCCTGTATCTGGATTTCATCAACCTGTTCATCTACCTGCTTAGAATTTTAGGAGACAGAAAGTAAACAAAATGCCGTATTTTACGGCATTTTCATATTTTCAAAGCTATTTCTTTTGCGTATGTCATAAGAAATAGCTTATTTTGCAAAATAAAATCAACATTTAAACAAGGACTAACAATGAATCAACTTTCAGATCGTTTGAACAGCCTGTCGCCATCGGCTACACTGGCTATGTCGCAAAAAAGCAGCGAATTAAAAGCTCAAGGTATTGACGTAATCAATCTTAGTGTAGGTGAACCAGATTTCAACACACCAGACCACATCAAGGAAGCTGCAAAACAGGCTATTGATGAAAACTATTCACGTTATTCTCCTGTTCCGGGATACCCGGCACTTCGCAACGCTATAGTTGAAAAATTGAAAAAAGAAAACGGACTGGAATATACAGCGGCACAAATCAGTTGTGCAAACGGTGCAAAGCAGTCTGTATGCAACGTAATCATGGCCCTCATAAACAAGGGAGATGAAGTTATTGTTCCTGCACCATACTGGGTTAGCTATCCGGAAATGGTTAAACTGGCAGAAGGTACACCTGTTATCGTAAGAGCAGGAATTGAACAGGATTTCAAGATTACTCCTGAACAGCTGGAAGCTACTATAACACCTAAGACACGCGCATTAATCCTTTGCTCTCCATCAAACCCTACTGGGTCTGTTTATTCAAGAGAAGAACTAGCTGGTCTTGCTGCTGTTTTGGCTAAGCACGAACGCGTAATCGTTATAGCAGACGAAATATACGAACATATAAACTATATCGGCAAGCATCAGAGCATAGCACAGTTTGCAGAAATAAAAGACCGTGTAGTTATTGTAAACGGAGTATCTAAGGCATATGCAATGACTGGATGGCGTATAGGTTTCATCGCAGGTCCGGAATGGATTGTAAAAGGAGTAAACAAACTCCAGGGACAATACACATCAGGCCCATGTTCAGTATCTCAGAAAGCTGCTGAAGCCGCTTATACAGGTACTCAGGCTCCGGTAGAAGAAATGCGTAAAGCATTCGAACGCCGCCGCGACCTTATCGTAAAATTGGCTAAGGAAATACCTGGATTTGAAGTAAACACTCCTCAGGGAGCTTTCTACCTGTTCCCTAAGTGCGATTCATTCTTCGGAAAGAAAGACGGTGACAGAGTAATCAACAACTCTGACGATCTTGCAATGTATCTGCTTGAAGTAGGCCATGTGGCATGCGTAGGCGGAACTTCATTCGGAGCTCCTGAATGTATTCGTATGAGTTACGCTACTTCAGACGAAAATATTGTAGAATCAATGCGCAGAATTAAAGAAACATTGGCTCGCTTGAAATAAAACAAAAACACACAAATAACAATTATCAGCACACAGACGCTAGCATACGACCTTTACAGAAGGTTCAAAATGATAAAGTCTGTGTGCTTTTTTTGTGTTTGAAAGTCAATCACCCATGAAAACATAAAAAAAGGCCACTCCACCGGAGTAGCCTAAATTCGTTGTCATAAAGACGACTGTTGATTATCCCTGATGAATAGCTTCAGATGGACAAACATCAGCGCAAGTACCACATTCTGTACAAGCATCTGGATTGATAGAATATTTGTCACCTTCAGAAATTGCACCTACTGGGCATTCATCGATACAAGTACCGCAAGCGATACAATCGTCACTAATTACGTAAGCCATTGTTGTAAAAAAATTAAGTTATTATTAGTACTAATTGTTTATGCAAAGTTAGTATTTTTAGTTATAATTGTAACATCTACATTGCAGAAAGTGGTTAATTTGTACAATGTCTAAATAAAGTCATTTCATTATTGCCTGATATATTGCCTGTTGTATTGCAGGACGTATTTTCAGTTTCATCAAGTTTTTTCTATCACAAGGATTTGGATATATTCTGTTACACAGAAAAACAAATACCAAATCATTATCAGGATCAGCCCATGCACAAGTTCCAGTAAAACCGGTATGACCGAAAACCGAAGCCGGTGTTTCCGGAGCACAATAGCCATTCTCCGGCTTCTCCTTGTCCGGTTTATCAAATCCAAGTCCGCGTCTGCTATTCTTAGACTTCATTGTAAGGAAAAGCTCACATGTAGCGCGAGTAAGGTATCTGCGGTCGCCCATCACACCTTTATCCAACAGCATCTGATATATAGTAGCAACTTCCTTTGCCGTTGAAAAAAGTCCGGCATTACCCGACACTCCGCCAAGCATGGCTGCTGCCTCATCATGTACGTACCCGTGTACAGGCCCCTTGCGAAGGAAGTCTTCTTTTACTGTCGGAATTATTTCATCCTTACTATACCTTTTAAGCGGATTATACATTGTATGTACAAGTCCCATAGGCTTGTAGAAATTCTCTTCTAGAAATTCATCCATAGGCATTCCGGAAATATTTTCAACAGCCTCTTTCAAAAGCATGAAATTCAAACAACTGTATCTGTATGAATGACCTTTCAGAGGAGTATCTGCAATTTCCTTCAGTATCACACTCTTAAACTCCGGCTTGATATACATATTGTCTGAAACCCTTAAGCTGTATTCAGATGTTTCCTTATCAGAAACCCATTCCGGAAGGAAAGAATAATTGGTACATATATAAAGATTGTTTGCTACTTTCACACTGTGGTTTGCATCCTTATATTTTTTATACATGCCTCCCTTACAACTCTTCGTATCAATAGCCTTTTTATAAAAAGGAAGATATGCAGGCAATCCCGACTCGTGATAAAGAAGTTCCTGTATGGTAATATTCTCTTTGTTTGTTGATTTCATTTCCGGTACATAGTTGGAAATTTTGTCTGTAAGATTAAGTTTTCCGTCATCGTACAGCTTCATCACAGCAAGCATGGTTGCAGTGGTCTTTGTAAGTGAAGCCAAATCGTATAAATCATTTTCCTTTACTTTTCTGTCTGATTCATATGTATGTGTTCCGAAACACTTGTTATACACCGGATAACCGTTCTTCCATACCAGTACATGACATCCCGGATAAGCTCCATTTTCTATTCCGTACATAGCAATACTGTCTATTCTTGCCAGTTCCTTTGAATCCATACCAAATTCTTCCGGCTTATATCTTCTCGGTTTATCAGGATCAACAACAACTCCAAGACCAGCCTTATACTCATCATTATAGTCAACGGAAAGACGACCGTCAACACGCTTATTGCCCAACAGCATTTCTGCCACGAACTTCTGCACCGGTTTATCATCTGAATGTGCCAATACAACAGCCGATGATTGTGCAACCACGTCATCAAGTTTCTGAAGAACCTTATGAGAATTGAAACAGATTAAAATTGTAGGTTTACCCTTGGCCAATTCAGCTAAAACCTTTTTGTACTTATCAACTTTTGATGTATAAACAGCAACTATAATCCTTTGTGCGGGAGTTATTTTCTTCTTAAGATATTGTAAAGAATCAAGATTTGCATGAAGCCATGTTACAGGATATGTATCATTAATCTGATTATAAAACGGATATGTTTCTGATAAAGTAGATGATACATTAAGTACAACAGTGCCAGACAATGACAAATCCAGCGGAAGCATCTCGTCTGAATCCTTTATAACAGTTACAGCAGATGTCTTTATACGGTTCATCAAATCGTTGGTATATGATTTATTGATGCGCGCTATCACTCCTTCCTTTGCGACCACAGGACGTCTGTCAAGACCGAACGCATATTTATAGGTCAGGACCTTACGGCACTTTTCATTTATTTCATCTTCAGTGATTTTACCTTCCTTAACAGCTTTCAATACTCCGTCAAGTTCACGTTTAAGGTTTCTAGGAGCCAATACCATATCATTTCCGGCAATCAGTGCCTGCGCCGAAACATAAGGATTGCTTGATATGCCTTTCATCTCAAGAGCATCAGTAAAAACGAGTCCGGAAAAATGAAGTTCATTCTTCAAAAGCTCCGTAACGACGGCATGTGAAACAGAAGCAGCCTTATTATCAAGGGAAGTCACATTCAGATGTCCAACCATCATTCCTCCCACTCCAGCTTCAATAGCCTTACGGAAAGGATATAATTCTATGCTATCCAAACGCTCACGGGTAAATGGCAATACCGGCAAGGATTTATGCGAATCAACCTCTGTATCTCCGTGTCCCGGAAAATGTTTACAGACTGCCAATACACCTCCATCTTGCAGACCTCTGGAATATGCTACAACCTTACGTGCGACATTCTCCCTATCACTTCCGAACGAACGTGTATTTATTACCGGATTTTTAGGATTGTTGTCTATATCTGCCACAGGCGCAAAATTAACATGTACACCTATTTCCCTTAACTGACGAGCCACTTCCTTTCCATACTCATACAATAATGTATCATTCTGTATGCAACCCAGCACACGATTGCGTGGAAAAGAAGGTGTTCCTTTCAGTCGCATAGCCAGCCCCCATTCACCGTCGAAAGTTATAAGCAATGGGATTTCTGCCATACTTTGGGCGTAATTCGTCAATTCAATCTGTTTTCCAATCTCTCCACCGGAAAACAATAGTCCACCGATGCCATACTCCTTTACAGCATCTGATATATTCTGTTTATTTGACTGTGTTGTATATGGAGCAATGGTGTGAATAAACAACTGTCCTATTTTCTGCTTTAAGGTCATAGACTGCAATTTATTATCCACCCATCTACGACAAGCTACTTCATCATTTATATTTTTATATATAAAATCAGACTGTGCATTAACTCCAAGATATAAAGATATCAACATGCACGCCAATAAGATTTTCTTCATATATTCTTTTTTTAACTACATATTTATTACTGCGAATTTAAACAAAAAACATTAAATGAACAAGAAAAGGAAGATTGTATGAAAAAAAAGGAACAAAGAGTTTGCAATGTGGACTAAAAGCGCTACCTTTGCACCGCTTTCGCGCAATCGCTGTCATGAAGAGTTACTTGATATGTTGCGTTGTAACGATAAACAATTTAATTTATAAAAAACAATGGATTTAATTAAAATTGCAGAAGAAGCATTTGCTACTGGCAAACAGCATCCTTCATTCAAAGCTGGTGATACTATCACAGTAGCATACCGTATCGTTGAAGGTAGCAAGGAACGCGTTCAGTTGTATCGCGGTGTTGTTATCAAAATTTCTGGTCATGGTGAAAAGAAACGTTTCACTGTACGTAAAATGTCTGGTACAGTAGGTGTAGAACGTATCTTCCCATTGGAATCTCCAGCTATCGACAGCATCACTGTCAACAAAGTCGGTAAAGTACGTCGTGCTAAATTGTACTACTTGCGTGCTCTTACTGGTAAGAAGGCTAGAATTCAGGAAAAACGCTCTAACGCATAATCTTGAAAACTATTTTCCTTACATAAAAAAAGGTCTGCAATTGCAGACCTTTTTTTATGTAAATACATTCCAATCAACTAAAAAAATAAGGCAACCTAATGAATTAAGCCGCCTTACTATAATTACTGTATATTATAATCAAGAAATCTTTTGCCTGCCAGTTGTGGAATTATCATCTGAAGTCTTTAAGTTCTTGCTGAAGTTTCTGTCTTGTAAAGAAAATCCTGCTTTTCACCGTACCCAAAGGCAAATTCAATTTTTCGGCAATCTCACGGTATTTGAAACCTGCCACAAACATAGAGAACGGAACACGATATTCACTAGGCAAGGAATTTACGATACGTCTCATTTCTTTCAAATCGTATGCTCCCTCAGTTGAATCACCTTCCAAGTCGAACCCTTTGTTTATAAAATACGAATTGTCTGTCTGATCTATATAAGTTTGGTCGCGCAATGTCTTTCTATAGTTATTTATGAATATATTGCGCATGATAGTATATATCCAGCCTTTGAAATTTGTTTCTTCAGTATATTTTTCTTCATTATCCAAAGCCTTAAGCGATGTCTCCTGAAGAAGGTCATTGGCATCTTCGTAATCTGCCGTAAGCTTATAAGCAAAGTTCAAAAGCTCCGATTGTACGTTTAATAAATTTTGGGCAAAAGTTACTGTCTTCATATTCTTGTTTGTTTATCTGGTTATTCTGTAATCATTTCGTTTTCACACTACAAAATTACACAGTAACCATCTACACAATAACCTCAAAACAGACATTCAAAGGGGTGAAAACAGTTTTTACCCTATAATCTGACAGATTTCAGGTGTTATTTCCAGGTTTTATAAGGTGACTTCATAAGAAAAGAATTATAATACCTCACCTGCCCCGTTACCTCTTCGCCTATAAACGGAGGAACTTCGTATTCTTCATCAACGCTCCCAAGTTCTACTTCGGCAACTATAAGACCATCATTGTCACCATAAAACTCGTCAACCTCAAATATGTGGTTTTTCCAGTCAACAAGATATCTCCTTTTATCAATAACTCCCGGCAGACACAGTTTCATCAAATCACGTGCATCCTCCATAGAAATTTCCTTCTCCCATTCATATCTGCTCAGACCATTGTCCGTGGATGCTCCTTTAATCGTCAAAAAACCTTTTTCATCTCTTATCCTGACTCTAACAGTCCTTCCCCTGTCACTACAGATATATCCCTGTACAATTCTGGTAGAAGACACAGCCATTTTCTTAAAAGATAAATCCCTGACTAAAAATTTTCTTTCTATTTCCTGTGGCATTGTTACTAATGTTTATTGCATTAATATAATAAAATAACAAAGGCTGCCGTGTATTGTTCATACCCAACAGCCTTTATTCTATACTTTAGAAAATCAAAAAGCTACGCTATATGCTACTGCCAACAATACTCCAAGTACCAATATGGAAATACATACTATCTTAAATACCTTGTCAGCCTTTTCTTCTTGACGTTTCTCGTAATTCTGTTTCTTAATGTTATGTTTCTGACTCATAGCAAATCTTTTTTATAGTTAATTACGCCAAAATTACTATTTAATTGATAAATAGCAAAACTGAGCGTAAAAATTTTATATGCTATCAGGCCTCACTATCCGAAAATTCCATCAAATATGCTTTTATAAAGCCATCAATCTTTCCATCCATTACTCCGTTCACATCTGAAGTCTGATAATTGGTACGATGGTCTTTTACACGACGGTCGTCAAATACATAACTTCTGATCTGAGAGCCCCATTCGATTTTCTTTTTTCCAGCCTCAACCTTTGCCTGTTCTTCCATTCTGTGCTGAAGCTCTTTATCATAAAGAATAGAACGCAACTGTCTCAAGGCATTTTCCTTATTCTTCGGCTGGTCACGTGTTTCGGTATTTTCAATAAGGATTTCTTCTTCTTCTCCTGTATATGGATCTTTATATTGATAACGGAGACGTACTCCAGATTCAACCTTGTTTACGTTCTGTCCACCAGCACCACCACTTCGGAAAGTATCCCAAGACATACGTGCAGGTTCTATTGTCACCTCTATAGAATCGTCAACCAAAGGAGTTACGAATACTGAAGCGAACGAAGTCATACGCTTTCCCTGAGCATTGTACGGAGATACACGCACAAGGCGGTGAACACCGTTTTCTCCTTTCAGGTATCCATATGCATAAGGTCCTTCTATATTCATCGTTACAGTCTTGATACCGGCTTCATCACCTTCCTGCAAGTTTGCAACAGACAATTTATATCCATTACTTTCAGCCCAACGCATATACATACGCATAAGCATTGATGACCAGTCCTGGCTTTCTGTACCGCCTGCGCCTGAATTTATTTTCAGCACACAATCCATCTGATCCGCCTCAGAACGAAGCATATTTTTAAGTTCCAATTCTTCTACGGCGACCTGTGCCTTATTGTAAGCCTCGTCAACTTCCTGCTCTGTCACAAGTTCATCCTTGAAAAAGTCGAAAGACAATTCCAGTTCGTCAACTAGAGTTTTAACCTCTTTATATCCGTCAATCCATGCCTGTAATCCTTTGACCTTTTTCATTTGGGCTTCAGCCTTCTTGGCGTCGTCCCAAAATCCCGGAGCCTGTGTACGAAGTTGTTCTTCCTCCACCTGTACCAGCTTGTTTTCTATATCCAGATAGCGATAAAGCGCCTCTGTACGTTCCTTTAAGTCCTTAAGTTGTTCTATTGTAATCATCTTATTCCTTTTTTGCGGCTACAAAGTTAGTCAAAAAACACAAAATGACAAAGTGTTATTCCTCATACATCTTCTCTATCTCCTCTGCATAGTTTTTCATCAATACAGGACGTTTGATTTTAAGAGTATTTGTAAGTTCTCCCCTCTCCATACTGAACGGTTCAGGCAACAAAGTAAATTTCTTAATCTGCTCATAATGTGCAAATTCCTGCTGAAGCGTATCAATACGCATACGGAAAAGTTCTTGAATTTCAGGCTTACCCAACAAGTCTTTCATATCAGTATATTTAATACCTTTAGCCTCTGCATATGCCTTCACCTGTGAATATTCAGGAACAATAAGGGCTGAAACATACTTTCTCTGGTCTGCTATGATTGATATCTGATCAATATATTTATCAACTACCAGCTTTGTTTCTATAGCCTGCGGAGCGATATATTTACCATTTGAGGTCTTAAACAAATCCTTGATTCTATCTGTAAGATACAGAAGGCCGTCTTTCATGTACCCTGCATCGCCTGTATGGAACCATCCGTCCTCGGTAAATGCCTCTTTGGTTATCGCCTCTTTCTTATAATATCCCTTGGTAACGGTCTCACCTTTTACTAAAATCTCATTGTTTTCTCCGATTTTAACCTCTACTCCCGGCAATACTCTTCCGACAGAACCTATCTTGAAATCATCAATCCATTGGCATGTCACTGTAGCAGTAGTTTCTGTCAGTCCGTATCCTGCTATCATATTTATACCTACAGACCTTACAAATTCCTCTACTTTCGAAGGTATAGCAGCACCGGCAGTCGGGAAGAAATTGCCATTTTCTATACCTATCGTTTTCTTAAGCAGACTATAAATAGTCTTTTCATAGAACTTGTACTTCAACTTTAGCATAGCCGACGGTTCCTTGCCGTTCATAAGGCAATCAATATTATATTCCTTACCAACCTTTATGGCATCAAGCATTAGTTTTTTCTTCACACCGGTTGTCTCATTAATTTTTTCCATTACACCGGCATAAACTTTTTCCCAGAAACGAGGCACACTGCACATTGCGGTAGGACGTACTTCTTTTATAGTTTTCTGGATATCGGCAGGACGAAGATTTACACACAATGTACAACCGATATCAAGACAAAGATACGACCATGCGCGTTCAAATATATGAGTGAACGGCAAGAAATTCATTACTACATCTTTATCCGAAAGAGTTTTCAAACGTCCATAATGCGCTTTTATACCAAACTCAAAACATGAATGATGGAGCATAACTCCTTTAGATTCTCCTGTAGTACCGGATGTATATAGTATATTTGCCAAATCTTCAGGCAAAGATGCTTCAGTACGTCTGTCAACCTCAGCCTGCAGAGACTCATCCTCACCAAGTTTTATGAAGTCGTCAAAATACATGGAGTTATTATCTCCCGGAAGTTTTTTGACACTTGAATCGAATATAATAATCTGTTTTAAAGTATGACACAGTCCTTGTACACGGCGAGCCACCTCGTACTGGTATTGTTCACCGACGAAAAGATACCTTATTGATGCATCCTGCAATATATAATTAACCTGAGATTCTGAACTGGTAGCATAAAGTGGAATAGTAACCACCCTTGTGGCATAGGCTCCAAAATCAACATAAAAACATTCAGGCATATTCTGCGAGAATACACCTACATTTTCCTGTTCCTTTATTCCCAGTGCCACCATAGCACGTGAAACATATTTCACTTTCTCCGCAAATTTGTTCCATGATACAGATATCCAAGACGATATAGAATAGTCACGATATTTAAGAGCTACCCTATCACCATATTTTCTAGCCTGACGGAAAACAAGGTCAGACAAAAACGATTTGCCCATTTTATATAGTTATTTAGAATTCTTAATACGCAAAGTTAATTATATTTTTCTATTTTACCACTAATTTGTTACTATATATTAAAATAAAACATATCTTTGCCATAAAATATCAGAGCAATATGATGACAGATACCAGTTATTATACTTCAGAAGCCGTAACGCTGCTCCAGGCATTAATAGGAATCCCGTCAATAAGCAGGGAGGAAGATGCTGCAGCCGATTTCCTGCAAACTTATATCGAAGAATCCGGAATCATGACCGGACGCATGGGAAACAATGTGTGGTGTATCAGTCCAATGTTCGATACATCGAAACCCACTATTCTTTTAAACTCACATATAGACACAGTAAAACCGGTAAACGGGTGGCGCAAGCAACCTTTCACACCAAAGATAGACAACGGAAAGTTGTTCGGACTGGGAAGCAATGATGCGGGAGCATCTTTGGTATCACTGTTTGAAACTTACAAACACCTGAGCGCAACAGAACAAAAATACAACCTTATATTCCTTGCCTCATGCGAAGAAGAAGTTTCAGGAAAAAACGGCATAGAAAGCGTACTTCCACAACTGCCTCCAATAACTTTGGGAATAGTAGGTGAACCTACAGAAATGAACCCGGCAATAGCCGAAAAAGGTTTAATGGTACTCGATGTAGTAGCCCAAGGCCGCTCAGGACATGCCGCAAGAGAAGAAGGCGATAATGCGATATACAAGATATTACCCGATATTGAGTGGTTCCGCACTCACCGTTTTGAAAAAGAATCACCACTTCTAGGCCCTGTAAAAATGACCGTTACACAGATTAATGCCGGTACACAACACAATGTAATACCTGATACATGCAGCATTGTGGTAGATATCCGCAGCAATGAATGTTACTCCAACGAAGCATTGTTTGAAGAAATAAAAAAACACATAAACAGTGAAGCAAAAGCACGGTCTTTCAGACTCAATTCTTCAAGCATATCGCCTAACCACCCTATAGTGAAACGGGCAATATCATTAGGAAAGACTCCATTCGGTTCGCCGACACTTTCAGACCAGGCACTCATGCCATTCACCTCTGTAAAAATAGGACCGGGAAAATCATCACGTTCCCACACTGCCGACGAATATATAATGATAAATGAAATAGAAGAAGCTATAAACTTATATATTAGACTGTTAGATGGACTGGAACTTTAATCCAGTCCATTTTCTTAATCGGCATCAACCTCAACCAGTTCACCCGTCACGGAGTTCATTATAAATCCCCTGACATTAATTCCTTCCGACGGCATCAAAGGATGATGTTTCACTATATGCACACTCTTTCTTACGGCATCCTCCGTATCATCAAATCCGCTAAGCCATGAGCGCAGGTCGATATCGCAATACTCCATCATCTCTATGTGATCCTGCGAAACGCCGCGCGACCGCATATGCGAAAGCATAACTTCACTGTCCATATGCTGTACGCCACAGTCAGTATGACCAATAATCATAACTTCCTCCACACCTAGTTCATAAATAGCTACAAGAAGACTTCGCATGGCACTACCGAAAGGATGAGTAATAGTACCTCCGGCATTTTTTATAATCTTGACATCACCGTTTTTAAGACCGAGAGCTGCCGGCAACAATTCCACAAGTCTGGTATCCATACATGTTACAATGGCAATCTTCTTGTCAGGATACTTGGTTGTAAGAAACTTCTCATACGATTTCGTTTCAACAAAAGATTTGTTGTATTTCAGTAATTCGTCTATCATAATCAATAATATATATAATACATGAAACAAAATTACATAAAAAAAACAGGAATAAATAATCAATCAGCATGATATTTATTCCTGTTCTATAAGAAGATATTATTATAAACGCTGTATTACATATTCACTTCCGGCTTCAGTTTCAAGATCATACTCATACACCTTAAACAATACCGGATATTCAGCCACTATTTCTTTTGAGACCAAAGGTTCTTTTATCTCAGCATTGCAATAATAAGGGTTTTCATTCTTTCCCTCTGCCTTGACCAGCCCTTTCCCTTTCAAAGGAATAAATGAACGTATTCTCAGATTACCTCCCTTTTCGGATTTAATCTTGGCAGACAACAGTTCGCCGCCCCGCCATTCCATATCTACAGTGAAACCACCTCTGGCTTTCAAACCGGCAACCTTACCACTTCTCCATTCGTCCGGCAAAGCAGGCAAAAGATGTAACGCCTTATCATAGCTCTGAACAAGCATTTCCGCAACTCCGGCCGTATAACCGAAGTTCCCGTCAATCTGGAAAGGCGGATGCGCATCAAACAAATTAGGATATGTACGTCCTCCGAACAAGTTCCTTATAATCTTATAAGCATGATTTCCATCCTGCATTCGTGCCCACAGGTTTATCTTCCAGCCGATAGACCATCCTGTAGCCTCGTCTCCTCTTTGCAGCAGTGTGTTCTTTACAGCCTGAAACAGTTGCGGATTCTTGTACGGAGAAACCTGATTACCGGGATACAATCCGAAAGCATGCGATATATGCCTGTGTTTATCGTTAGGGTTATCGACATCTTCAAGCCATTCCTGCAACTGATTATATTTACCAATCTGCATCGGAGCCAGCATATCAATCATACTTTGTAGCCTGTCGATATATTGAGATTCTTTATTCAATAACTTAGACGCGTCACGCGTATTACACAATATCTCAAACACAATCTGATTATCCATCGTACATCCGGCAACCGTTGAAGCAGAATTACTGTTTTCTCCGTTAGGTCCATGTTCAGGAGAGTTGGAAGGACATGAAACCATCCATCCGTAAACAGGATGCTTCACCAGAAAATCCATAAAGAAATCAGCCGAACCTTTCATTACATCATAATATTTTTCAAGGAAAGCCATATCTCCAGTGTATAAATAATGCTGCCACAAATGCTGGCATAACCATGCTCCACCGTTAGGCCACATTCCCCAGAAGGCACCGTCAACCACTCCTGTCGAACGCCATAAATCCGTATTATGATGCAATACCCAGCCGTTGCATCCATACATCACCCTGGCAGTTTCCTTTCCAGCCTCTGACAGTTCCTCCAGCATTTTAAACAAAGGTTCATGACACTCGCTAAGATTGGTAACCTCCGCAGGCCAATAATTCATTTGCAGATTTATGTTAACCGTATATTTACTGTCCCATGGTGCAACCTTATCCTTATTCCATATACCCTGAAGATTTGCTGGCTGTCCACCGGGCAGAGACGATGAAATAAGTAAATAACGACCATACTGGAACATAAGAACTGCCAATCCAGCATCGTTCCTATCATTAAATTTCTTTATTCTCTGGTCTGTAGGCTCGTTTGAGTAATCATCAGAAGAAATTTCAAGATTCAGCCTTGAAAACAATTCACTATACCTTCTGATATGTTCTTCCCTAGCCTGTACATAATCCTTCTTTACAGCCTCATTCAGATATCCAACTGCTTTCTTGTATGAATTACCGCTTATATCCTTGTAATTTATAAAGTTAGTGGCAGACGATATATATAGAGTAACACTGTCGGCATTGTCCACTTTCAAAGTATTATCCGTAAATGAAACTTTTCCTCCATCGTTCACAGCCTTTACCAATGTCTCATCGAAAAGTTTTCCCGGTACTCCCTCATGGTCATTGGCCTTTGCCTTAAGATATAAACATTTATTCTTTACAGAAACTTTATGTTCCAAAGGACAATTAAAAGAAACTCCAAACGATAATTTACCAGGTTCGGAACATGAAATCCTCATTATTACCACATTGTCGGCAATAGAAGAGAACAGTTCCCTCTTATATGTAACGCCATCAACCTTATAACTGACAGATGCGACAGCCTTCTCAATATCAAGTTCACGATAATAATCAGTCGCATTCTTATGATTCTGGAAATTAATCATTAGGCTGCCGATAGTCTGATACGGCATTCCATTTCTTTGAGTAAGAAAATTCTTATTGACTAAATCCTGCGCTTCTTTATACCTGCCGGCAAAAATAAGTTTTCTTACTTCCGGCAACGCTTTCAGTGCATCTGGATTATCATTTCTATATGGTGAACCAGCCCAGAACGTTTCCTCATTCAATTGTAATTCCTCCACTTCAGTGCCTCCATAAACCATTACACCTAACCTTGAATTACCGAGCGGCAATGCTTCAGTCCATTCAGATGCCGGTTTATTATACCATAATTTTAAATTTCCAGCATATGAAGACAGCGATAAGAATAGTAAAACTGACCAAATGTACTTTTTTATATACTTCATATGAATAAAATAATTTTGTTATTCATCTTACCGTTATTTTATTGGGATACACATATTCCACGAACGTGTAGCATTTTCAAACCCACCGGGGCCATCCATAGTAGCAAAAAATATATAAACAGGCTTACCGTTTTCAAAATAAATGAAAGGACGCTCAAGCTGTCCCTGTTTGTCTATACTGCCGTCTTCCCATTCCACAGTCAAAGAATATGCTTTCGGATCAGGATCTACTGTCCAGTTTATTCCATCGGAAGAATGCGCCATAGCCCCTCCTCCCTTTTCACCAGTAAATTTGGCTACATGGTCTTTAAAGATGATATGATACCCATCGGCATCTTTCCATAAAAACGGGTCTTCAGCTTCCCCCTGACCATCTACCTGGAAGATAGGCTGCTTATTGTTCAAGACCTCATACGGCCCTTCAATGTTTTTGGCATATGCCACCCCCAGAAACATTGAAGAGTATTTGTCATCATTAGTATAATGACGTCCCTTGAAAATCATAAGTACCGAACCGTCTTCCTGAATTATAGGAGAAGGATTAGAGGTCAGAAAACTATAAAAGGTATTAGGTTCTGTCTTTATTATAGGTTCATCAAACCTTTTCCATGGACCATAAGGAGCTTCCGCTACAGCCAGTCCAACCCTTTTATTCGCTCTTCCTACGATACACCATTTACTGTCAAGAGTCAGTTCATCATATGTAGGATTTTCAAAAGGATGAGTTGAACCCATATATATAAGGTAATACTTTCCTTTATAATAAAAAATACGCGGATTATGAGTTGACTTTCCATCCCAATACTGGGCACCGCGTGCAGGTAAGGCTACGTCAGAAAAAGTATATGGCCCTTGAATTTTGTCAGACACGGCATGTACAATCTCAGAAGCAACCATCCATCCGGGATGAAACGGCAATGATTTAGGGAAACGAGATACATACATATGGTATTTACCATCGGGAGATTTCACAACTGAACTTCCCCATACCCAATAACCTTCCGACTGGAAAGCCGGAACTTTTGATGCCTTACCTAAGTTATGGAAAAGCCTGTTCTTTGAATTTTCCTTTAAACTTATAAGATTATCAAGTTTCTGTGAATATAAACCTGATACTGTCAAAAACATTGACAATGACAATAGTAGTATTGATTTTTTCATAATTGATTTTTTATATATCATACCTTTATGTGTTAACAG
>JAHLFB010000288.1 GCA_018884025.1 Candidatus Phocaeicola faecipullorum | reverse complement strand
GGATAAAGGAACTTATGATAACAAGTTAGTTTATTTTCCCAATTGGGCTGAAGACATCTTTGCCCAGCAAGTTTCCGCAAATATTCCAACACTGCCAACCGGTTTCAAGGTAATGTTTGCCGGAAACATCGGAGAAGCTCAAGATTTCGAACATGTAATGCAAGCTGCTGTGAATTTGAAGAATGATAAAGAAATCAAATTTATTTTGGTCGGAGATGGAAGGAAGAAAGCATGGGTGGATGATTTTATCCATAAAAAGCAATTACAAGATACAGTATTTACTTTAGGACGATTTCCTATTGAGACTATGCCTGCTTTCCTCCGAAAGGCTGATGTGATGTTGCTTTCTCTGAAAGATAATGACATATTCAGTTTAACCGTCCCTGCAAAGCTTCAAACCTATATGGCAGCCTCTAAACCAGTGGTAGCAATGATTAATGGCGAAGCCCGCAACTTGATTGCGGAAAGCGATTGTGGGTTATCTTGCCCGGCTGGTGATTCAGATGGATTAGCCACTAATATCCGATTATTGAAAATTAAAACACTTACAGAATTAGATTTGTTAGGAAAGAACGGTTATGCTTATTATCAAAAACATTTCACAAAAGATACTTGTATAACGCATTTGTGTGAAATAATCGAGAATAAAGCTTAGCCCCCACCCTCGAATTCGAGTTCATCCATCCTCGGACGGATGACGTGACGTTTAAGACGGAATAGAAGGATCGGATAGAAAAATGCCAAAGTAACAAAAATCTGTAGGAGACTTTTTTTAATCAACTTGGTTTACTTTCAAATTTATAGATTAGTAAGCAGTCAAAAAGTGGCTATTAATAGAAAAGCATACCTTCGCTGCGAACTAAAATTAAAACAATATGTATAGCAGTGAAGATCTTGAAAGGTTTTACTTTCAGTACCAGAGTGAGGCATTGCCTCATGGGGAATCTCTCCAGTCGTTTTGTGTCAAGAACAAAGTTCCTTATAACATTTTCCAGAAATGGTTTAAGGATACTCGAAAAAAAGTGGTTGAAGTTCAGGTTGATGGTGCTCCTATGATTAGCCATGAGGTACAAAACAAGACTGGCGATGAATCTAAACCTGTATCAAAAAGCAGTGATGACAATCCCGTTCGCATATGGATTGACATTCGTATCAGTAAAGGATTACACTTATCCCAAAAGAACTTAAGCTATCAGGATTTAGTCCGGATGATAGAGAAATTGGAGGGTCTATGCTGAGTGTCACCGGTCTGAATCATTTTTATTATGTGCGTGACTTTACCGATATGCGTTGTAAGCACAGCCGTGTGCTGTCCATCATCCGTGAACGGCTTCACCGGGAACCCTGTGATGGGGATGTCTTTATTGTCATGTCGCGCAACCGGAGAATAGTCCGTATGTTTTCATTTGATAACCGTTCATACAGCCTGTTCGAAAAGAAGTTTGTCGCGGGCTACCAGTTTATGAAAGTGGAGCGGAACGGGGCGGATACTGTTTATCGGATTGACTGGAAAGATGTGGTTCTGATTCTTGAGAATCCTATAGTTAAAGTATTAAAAATCAGACAATTAATATGTTTATTTACTTGCGGTTTTGCGATTGTTTTAGTACCTTTATAGCTGTAAATCAAAGGTTTAAGCATGATCGAACTGCAACATATAATAGACTCAAAAAAGGAATTGTTGAGAAGGGAAACCTACTCACGGAGTCCTATAAATTATAGTGAAGGTATGGCAGAGGATCAAAAAGACCGGTTTATCCAGTACCTGGCTGAACAACATCAGGAGGATGAGTTGACCATCAAGGCCATGAAGCTTGTCCTAGAGGATTTCATGAACAATCAGAAATCTCTTGATGACCAAATGACCTCATTTCAGTCGAAACTGCAACTGCTGGAGGATAAACATAAGAAATTGCAGCATGAGCTGTCTGAGGAACGGAAAAGACGTAAATCGGCAGAACGTAATGCGAAGAATCTTCAGGAACAACTGGATTATGCCCGTCAGGAACAGTTCGGCGACAGGCGTCAGCGTGTGAGGGGAAAAGACAAATCGGGCAAGGCTGCGCCTGGGGACCCGGACCGTCAGGATGAAAAGGATAAATATGACGGTACGGATGGTACGCTTCGTACGGATTCGGTAACTGAAAACAAACCTCAAGAATTAAAGGCGTCATCCGGGAAAGGTCGCGATTTGTCCAATCGCCCCGATGGGTATAAAACGATGGGGGTAGCCGGAGAAAGGGTAGAGCATCCTTCTGATCTGACAAAGGTACCCGGACGTATCATTGAAAGAAGGATGGTCCGTGTATTCAGTTTCCGTACATTCCTCACGGAAGAATGTTTTGAGATGGTTCATTATGCCGAGCGGGGGAAAAAACCGAAGTGGGGCTATTTCCCCACAGAAGGTCATCCGGAGGTAATAACTAAATTTGAGGGGACTAAAGCTACTCCTGAATTTCTGCATAAAAAGTGTTATATCTGGGTATTGGTCAACAAAGCTCAGAAAACAGCTATATTCTTCTATGAGAATGGTTCTCGCGGTCGTGATGTACTTACAGACTTTTTGGGAGATGCAGAACTGAAGAGTAT
>JAHLFB010000287.1 GCA_018884025.1 Candidatus Phocaeicola faecipullorum | reverse complement strand
TCCTTATGCTCCGGAATGACCGGCAGCTTTTGTTTTTTTTGTAGCCCGTGGGGGAATCGAACCCCCCTTTCAAGAATGAAAATCTTGCGTCCTAACCGATAGACGAACGGGCCATCCTATGTTCCGGAATAACCGGTTGATTGTTGTAATCAGTGTTGATTTCTGATTGCGGGTGCAAAGGTACGAATTTATTTTAAATATGCAAATTTTTCGGGGTAAAAACTGACTAAAAAAGATAAAGTCTAGTATTTATGCATCTCTAAATTTTGATGAAAATACCAGACTTTAATTTATTAATATGTTTATTATCAGAATGTTATATTATGTATGATATGTTGTTCGCTTTTGGCGGTATGTTATCATATTTTTTTTACTTCTTCCAGATTTTTCTCTATTTCTTCTTCACTAAGCTCGTAGTTTGTAAGGTTACCGGACAAGTATTGGTCGTATGCGCTCATGTCAATAAGTCCATGACCTGACAGATTGAACAATATTACTTTTTCTTCACCCGTTTCAATACATTTCTTAGCTTCATTTATCGTAGCGGCAATTGCGTGACATGATTCGGGTGCCGGGATAATGCCTTCAGCTTTTGCAAATAATATTCCTGCTTCGAATGTGTCAAGTTGCTTTACATCTACAGCCTCCATAAGTCCGTCCTTTAAAAGCTGTGATACAATAACGCCTGCGCCGTGATATCTCAAACCGCCTGCATGTATGTTTGCCGGGGCAAAGTTGTGTCCAAGTGTGTACATCGGCAGGAGTGGGGTATATCCCGCTTCGTCTCCGTAGTCATATTCAAATTTTCCCCTTGTCAGTTTAGGACATGAAGCAGGTTCAGCTGCTATGTATCTTGTTTTTTTACCTTCAAGGATGGTATGTCTCATGAATGGGAAACAGATACCTCCGAAATTTGAGCCTCCACCGAAACATCCTATTATTACGTCAGGATATTCGCCTGCCATTTCCATCTGTTTTTCTGCCTCTAGTCCGATTACAGTCTGATGTAATGTAACATGGCTCAAAACGGAACCTAATGTGTATTTACAGTTAGGAGTAGTTCTTGCCAGTTCTATGGCTTCTGATATGGCAGTTCCCAACGATCCTTGATGGTTGGGATACTTTGTCAATATGTCTTTACCTGCACGTGTTGACATAGAAGGCGATGGAGTCACTTGAGCCCCGAAAGTCTGCATAATGCTTCTTCTGTAAGGCTTCTGTTCGTAGCTTATTTTTACTTGATAAACAGCTGCTTCAAGTCCGAATACCCTTGCCGCGTACGAAAGAGCAGCTCCCCATTGTCCGGCTCCTGTTTCAGTCGTGATATTTGTTACTCCTTCTTTTTTACAGTAATAAGCCTGCGCCAATGCAGAGTTAAGTTTGTGTGAGCCTATAGGACTTACGCTTTCGTTTTTAAAATAAATGTGTGCCGGAGTGCCCAAAGCTTTTTCCAGTCCGTATGCACGTACAAGCGGAGTACTTCTGTAATATTTGTACATATCCCTCACTTCTTCCGGTATCTCTATCCACGCATCTGTCTGATTGAGTTCTTGATGACATAATTCTTTTGCGAATATCGGGTATAGGTCTTCAGCTTTTAATGGCTTCTTTGTCGTAGGGTTTAGCGGAGGCATGGGTTTGTTTTTCATGTCCGCCTGTATGTTATACCAGTGTGTAGGTATATCGTTTTCTTCTAGGAAAAATCTTTTCTGTTTATCATTCATGGTTTATAAATTTATATGTTTCCCCAAAAATAGATAAAAAAGTTTATTCGTCAAAGGATATTTCTGATTTTTGCAATTAAAACATATAAAACAGCAGATTTATGTAAATAAACAGCAGGATGTGACATTTAGTATCCAGATGATGCGTGGCAAGTTTTTATTGTTATTTATAATTATGTCGGATATTTTGTGTATGTTTGTGCCGGTATATTTTTAAATAAAAAATAGAAATGGACAACTGGGAACGTTTCATACTTTATAGGAAAAAATTGCTTTTTCCGCACATATATCAAATGGTCGATTGGTTTTCATGGTTTTCATGTTTGGCGGCTATTTTGTTTCTTGGAGCAATAGTTTACAGATATGGTTTCACTTTTACCGAAAATGTTCATTCTGTAGTAAGTTCCATAACTCATGCTGTTTGGATTATATTTCTGATAAACACTACGTTGGGGCATCTATTCAGCAGCGACAGTACGGAAAAGTTTACAGTTTGGACGTGGGTGCTTGACATAGGTTTGTATCTTACTCTATTGCCTGTTGTTTTCAATCAACCTGAGCCGGGGAATATGGCTTATTGGATTTGGATGTTTTTCAATAACAGTTATTATAAGGGCGTTGTATTGTTGTTGATGTCGTTTACGCTCTTGTCCGGTTTCTTTGTCAGGCTTTTGGGGCGGAAAACCAACCCTCCTCTTATTTTGGCTTCAAGTTTTATTATAATTATATTGGTAGGCTCAGGGCTTTTAATGCTTCCTAGAGCTACATATGATGGTATATCGTGGATAGATGCGTTGTTTATTTCCACAAGTGCCACATGCGTTACAGGACTTGTTTCTGTGGATGTGCCCTCCACGTTCACGATAGAAGGGCAAGTGATAATAATGTTGCTTATACAGATTGGTGGTTTGGGGGTCATGACAATAACCAGTTTCTTTGCCATGTTTTTTATGGGGAATACATCGTTGTATAATCAATTGGCGTTAGGCGACATGGTGAGTACGAATTCTCTCAATTCACTTTTGTCCACACTTTTATATATATTGGGTTTCACTCTTGCGATTGAAGGAATCGGCATGTTTCTTATATGGCTTGATATACATGGTACTTTGGGCATGTCTTTTTATGAGGAGTTGTTTTTTTCGGCATTTCATTCAGTTTCCGCATTTTGTAATGCGGGTTTTTCCATATTGCCCGGAGGTATGGGAAATGAACTTGTCATGCAAGACCACAATCCTTTATATATAGTGTTGTCTATGTTGATTGTACTTGGAGGTATAGGTTTCCCTATATTGGTGAATATAAAAGATACGTTATTCTATTATTTGAGATATTGGATTTCGTTGGTCTCATTCAGACGTCATAGGTTTATCAAGAAGATTCATTTATATAATCTCAATACCAAGATAGTTTTGTTTATGACAGGAGGACTTCTTTTATTGGGAACAATTCTAATTCTTGTATTCGAATGGAATAATGCTTTTGCAGGTATGCCTTTGGGAGATAAGGTTGTCCATGCGTTTTTTAATTCCACTTGTCCACGAACAGCCGGATTTGCGAGTGTCGGTCTTACATCGCTTTCTACCCAAACACTTTTACTTATGATTATACTTATGATGATAGGTGGCGGCACGCAGTCAACGGCTGGAGGTGTGAAGATTAATGTTTTTGCCGTAATAATGGTTAACCTTTTTGCTGTATTGCGTGGAGTGGAAAGAACTTATATATTGCATCGTGAGATTTCTTCAGATTCTGTCAAACGTTCGAATGCAGCTTTTATGCTTTATTTGATAATTGTCTTTGTTGCAATATTTGTTATGACTTTGGTTGAGCCTCATGTATCTGTAATGGCACTTGTATTTGAGTGTGTTTCGGCATTGAGCACGGTAGGATCAAGTCTAGACCTTACTCCTGCGTTGAGCAATGCTGGAAAACTTATAATTATAGTTCTAATGTTTGTCGGACGCGTAGGAGCGTTTACGCTTGTTAGTGGATTGATAAGGCAAGAAAAAAAGAAAAACTATAAATATCCAAGTGATAATATTATAATAAACTGATAAAATAAATTTTTCGTGGTATGAAATATCTGATTATAGGTTTAGGAAATTATGGTGAAGTCTTAGCCCAGGAACTGACGGCGCTAGGTCATGAAGTGATAGGGGTGGACTCGCATGAGTTGCAGGCTGAACGTATGAAAGACAGGCTGGCCACTACATATGTGCTTGACGCGACGGATGAAATGGCTTTGTCTGTCCTGCCTCTTAATAATGTTGATATAGTCGTAGTGGCAATAGGCGAGAATTTCGGGGCTTCTGTCAGGGTCGTATCTTTGCTCAAGAAACGTAAAGTAAAACATATTTATGCCAGGGCTGTCGATGATGTGCATAAGGCTGTATTGGATGCATTCTCTATAGACCGTATTCTTACTCCGGAAAAGGATGCCGCTATAGCATTGGTACAGTTACTGGAACTGGGTACGGAGGTAGAACATTTCGTTGTAGATGATAATAAGTCTGTTTTCAAGTTTTCTGTGCCCGGGAAATTGGTTGGCTATAAGATGAACGAACTGGGTATAGAGAAAGAATTTAATATCCGTGTTATTTCGCTGATTAGAGGGAAGCAGATATCTAATGCTCTAGGCATAACAAGAACGGAAAAAGTAGCCGACGATGCCTATCCGGAGGATTATGAATTGGGAGCATCAGATGGATTGCTATGTTATGGGGCGTATTCTGATTTTATCAACTTCTGGAAATCAGTAAGATAAAAAGAGGCTGTTTCCTTTTGGTCATGAACACTATTTAAAAGTCAGAACTTTCGTCGAACGTCTTTTATTTGATATTTCTTTTGTTTAATGCCTGTTGGTATTTTCTTGCGTTAATATTGTGTTCGGCTAGTGATGACGCAAAATTGTGTGTGCCGGAGAAATCTTCTTTTGCACACATATACAGGTAATTATGTCTTGAATAATTCAAAACACTGTTTATTCCTGTCGTTGATGCAATTCTTATTGGGCCTGGAGGCAGTCCGGCATATTTGTATGTATTGTACGGACTGTCTGTCTCCAGATGTTTGAACAGTATTCTTTTCAGTCCGAAATCCTGCATGCTGAATTTTACTGTAGGGTCTGCCTGCAGTAACATCCCTTTTTTCAGTCTGTTTATGTATAGACCGGCAATCATAGGTTTTTCGGCATTGTTTGCTGTCTCTTCGTCAACTATTGAAGCAAGAGTGTAAACTTCTGTTGTAGTCATATTCAATGCTTTTGCCTTTGCCTTGCGCTCTTCGTTCCAGAAGTTCCTGTTTTCTTTCTCCATTCTCCTGATAAAATTCTCGGCGCTCATATTCCAATATACTTCATAAGTATTAGGGATGAACAATGCAGGAAGTGTTTCATTGTTATATCCTATTTTTTTTATGAAACTGCTGTCGTTCAATAATGCTGCAATACTTGCCGAGTCTGCCATTATTTGTTTGCTCACTCTTGATACAAGTTTGTCCAATGTCCTTACACTAGGAACAATCAGTCTCACTGGAGTCTGGTTTCCTGATTTAAGTTTTCTGAATGCTTCCAGTGTTGTTGTTCCTGCGTCCATTCTGTATGCTCCCGGAAAAATGTTCTCATCGTAGTCTTTAATTCGAGCCAGCATTTTTAAACCAGTCATACTTTGAGGATTTAAATTGGACTTAATTTTAGTAAATACGGAGTCCGTAGAATCATCATTGTCTATATATATGAATGTAGGACTAGCTACATTAAAAGGTTTGTTAAATAACAATAAGTATGTACTGGTGAAAGTTGCTATGAGTATAGCAAACACAATAGATATTGCGATTATAAATGTTTTTTTCTTCATATAAAAATTTGTTTAGAGCGCAAAGATACAGAAATAAGTGTATTTTTTGCAATTATTTTCTTTCATCACTGCTTTTTTGTGTTTATTTTTATTTTGTTTTTTCGCATATATTATATTTTTGCTTTATGTATAAATTATAATTACTTAATCTATTTATAAACTGATATGAAAAATACATTAACTGCATTGGCTTTTATAGCCGGAATTAATGCTTTTGCACAACAGAAAGCTACAATTGAGATTTTCCCAGACAAGGCAAATCAAATTATTCCAAAAGAAATTTACGGACAGTTTGCCGAACATTTAGGTACATGTATTTACGGTGGACTTTGGGTAGGTGAGGAGTCCACTATCCCTAATGTTGACGGTTATCGTACCGATGTACTTGAAGCGCTTAAGAAACTGAAAGTTCCTGTGTTAAGATGGCCAGGGGGATGTTTTGCCGATGAATATCATTGGATGGATGGAATCGGTCCGAAAGAAAACCGTCCGCGTATGGTTAACAACAATTGGGGTGGTACTGTAGAAGACAATAGTTTTGGTACGCATGAATTTCTTAATTTGTGTGAGATGTTGGGCTGTGAGCCTTATATAAGTGGAAATGTAGGTAGTGGCTCAGTGGAAGAAATGGCAAAATGGGTGGAATATATGACTGCTGAGCAAGGTAGTCCTATGGCCAAACTTCGTAAGGAAAATGGGCGTGAGAAACCATGGAAGGTGAAATATTTCGGTGTAGGAAATGAAAGCTGGGGCTGTGGTGGAAGTATGCGTCCTGAATATTATTCGGATTTGTATCGCCGTTATTCGACATATTGTAGAAATTACAATGGAAACCGTCTGTTCAAGATTGCCAGTGGAGCAAGTGACTATGATTATGACTGGACAGAAGTTCTGATGAAGAATATAGGTCATAGAATGGACGGAGTATCATTACATTATTATACAGTTACTGGGTGGAGTGGTAGCAAGGGATCTGCTACTGAATTCACTAATGATGATTATTACTGGACAATGGGTAAGTGTCTTGAGATAGAAGATGTGTTGAAACGACATATAGCCATAATGGATAAATATGATCCTAAGAAACAGATTGCGTTGATGGTTGATGAATGGGGAACATGGTGGGACCAAGAGCCGGGATCTATACCTGGACATCTTTATCAGCAGAACACAATGCGCGATGCATTTGTTGCTTCTCTTTCATTGGATGTATTCCATAAATATACAGACCGTGTAAAGATGACTAACATAGCACAGATAGCAAATGTTTTGCAATCTATGATTCTTACAAAGGATGATAAAATGGTGTTAACTCCGACTTACCATGTTTTTGAGATGTATAATGTACACCAGGATGCTACATATCTGCCTCTTAACCTTGAATGTAGTTACAAGACCGTAAGAGACAATCGTGAAGTGCCTATGGTTAGTGCAACAGCTTCACGTAAGGATGGTGTGACACATATTTCACTCTCTAATGTTAGCCTTGACGAAGAACAGGAAATTACTATCAGACTTGATGGTGAAACAATAAAGAGTGTAAACGGAAGAATACTTACTTCTGCTAATATTGATGATTATAATACGTTTGAAAATCCTGGTGTTGTCTCACCTAAAGAGTTCAATGGCACTAAGATTTCAAAGAATGTATTGAAAGTAAAACTCCCTGCAAAGTCTATAGTAACATTGGAACTTAAATAAGAATCTTACATAGTATAAAAGAAATGAGAGCGAGTTGCAAAAACTCGCTCTCATTTCTTTAGTCAAACAGACTTCTGAATTTTTTAAATATCTTTTCTTTCAGGCTTGTGTTAGGTTTGAAACTTTCGGAGTCTTGCCATTTTTCAAGAGCCTGACGTTCTTCTTTAGTGAGTGTCTCAGGAATATATACACTTACGTTTACCAGTAAATCACCTGTACCGGTGCTGTATCCGTAGCTGTTTATGTTAGGCAATCCTTTTCCTCTTAAGCGTAAAACCTTTCCAGGTTGTGTTCCAGGTTCGATTTTTATTTTGGCTTTTCCATCAATGGTAGGTATCTCCACTGTACCACCAAGTGCAGCCTGAGGCACGCTTAGAAGCAGGTTGTATATAAGATCGCTTTCATCTCTTATAAGTTCCGGATGTTTTTCTTCTTCTATAAGAACAAGCAAGTCTCCAGGAACACCGTTGTGCTTTCCTGCATTACCTTTTCCATTGATTGTAACCTGCATACCTTCTGCCACTCCGGCAGGAATTTTAACTGTCACTACTTCTTCTCCGTAAACTACACCTTCGCCGTTACACTCTTTACATTTATTCTTTATGATTTTTCCTTCACCGTTACACTGAGGACATACGGTTTGTGTCTGCATCATACCGAAAATGCTTTGCTGTGTGCGTGTAACACTACCTGTTCCGTGACATGTAGGACAAGTTTCTGTACCACTGTTGCCCTCTGCTCCTGAGCCGTTACAATGAGTACATGTTACGTATTTCTTGACTTTGAATTTCTTTTCTGTTCCTTCTGCTATTTCTTTTAGAGTAAGTTTGGCTTTTACACGCAGGTCAGCGCCACGGAATTTACGTTGTCTTTGTTGGCTTCCTCCGCCACCAAATCCGCCAAAACCACCGAATCCGCCATGCCCGCCGAAAATGTCGCCGAACATAGAGAAAATGTCATCCATTGACATACCTTGTCCACCGAAGCCTCCGTATCCTCCTCCGGCAGCACCGTCCACACCGGCATGTCCGAACTGGTCATATCTTGAACGTTTGTCCGGGTTACTTAATACTTCGTATGCTTCTGCTGCTTCCTTGAATTTTTCTTCAGCTTCCTTGTCACCCGGATTTTTGTCAGGGTGATATTGTATAGCTTTCTGTCTCTTATACACATCTC
>JAHLFB010000286.1 GCA_018884025.1 Candidatus Phocaeicola faecipullorum | reverse complement strand
ATCTATTATGTCTTTCGGGCCACACTTGAAGTCAAAAGACACGACAGGAAGTCCGCTCGCCATCGCTTCAATCATTACCATAGGGAAACCCTCGTAATTGGAGCTCATGACTAGCATGGCACTGTCCGCATATTCCCGACCGATGGATTTTGTAGGCGCATTCAAAGCAACGGAAGCACCCAGTCCCCGCTCATCAATCATCTGCTGCAACATATCCCGCCATTCTCCTTGCCCGAAAATGTCGAGATACCAATCCTTAAATTGTTCATGTTGTTGAATAAGTTCCCATGCACATATCAAACGGTCAAATCCTTTTTGGTAATCCATCCGGCCCACAGCTATCACCCGGTGTTTCAATACATCCGAATAAGTATTGCCTATAAATTTAGCTGCGTTCGGTATCACCTCAATATTCGGCAAGTTCCCCCAGTAACCTTTATCTTCCTTAGTCAGTACAATGAATTTATCAAATCGGCTTACAATCCGCTCATCCTGCTTTGTCCGCCAACGGTCTATCCATCCCAATAAACCACCACGTCCGTATTGCAACCGGAAAAATTTGCAATAATGCAATTCCAATACCTTCTTACTGCCATCTTTTATTTTTGGAATAAACGAAGATTCCGAAGGATAAAGCGAAACCACAATGTCCGCCTTCTCCTTCATTAGAAAAGCGGCAAGCCGTTTTCTGTGTTTACGCCTTTTGAGTAAATACCCGATTATCTTTCCTACAGGATGTTTACTGTTGTCATCCGAATAATTAATATCCAGATCAGTCATCCTCACCCCTGCCGGAAGCGGATAAAATACAGGCCGCCCCTTTTGGTCGGTCGTCACAATCGAGACATCCCAGTGCAATTCCTCCACCAGATAAGTCACCTTGTTGACCAATACGCGCTCCATCCCTCCGGGATTGCAAAGAGAATGTGTGCAGTAAATGAGCTTCATTCCGATTTTTCTTAACCAACAACGAACTACAGGTCTGTTGTAGGGACATGATGTTCCGCGTCTTCATTTACATTAGAATTATGCTTCTTTTCCAAGTAAGCATAATACGCCTTCCGTCCGTTTATATCATCCTCGTCCAATGGAGCGCCCGCATCCAACAAGCTAAATACGATATCCGGTACTTTCTCCAAATCCATATTCTACTTCTTCCCTTTAAAAGTTAATCGGGCCAAATAATATTCTATCATAGTAATAAGACTTTTTCCCTCGGACGCAACATATCACTGAGTCTTATCTACTATCTCTTTATTCAGATGTATCGCTGTTGTTGCCATAACCTCACGCAATATACCTCTACCGCGATGACCTTAATTCCATGCGCTCCACATAAGCGTCATTCTCTTCTTTGCTGATGCAAAGGAATAAGGCGAATACCAGAAAAATGTCTGTAGAGACTTTGAGCCAATATATGAAATTAAGAGCCAACAAGACAAGAAACATATATTTCAGTTTATCAAACCGACGCATACATACCATGCACGCCTTGAACATAAAAAACGAGAATGCCAACAGGCCTACCAGACCGAAATAGTACAGGAAACGGGAATAGCCGACATCCGAACCTCCATAGAAACCGGCCCAGCGTCTCCCTGTATAATAAGGATTAGAATCCGTAGATCCGAAATAACCATCACCAATCAGCCATGTTTTCGGATTATCCGGAAATATGAATCCCTCTTTCAGCATTTCGTTTGAGTGCACATCCCATTCTCCTTTTTCAGCCAAAGAAAAAAAGCCCTCGAATCCGAAACGCAGCAGGTCGTGAAATTCCGGAACCATGTTATATGCTACCGAACATATCGGGACAATAACAGCCAACAGCCCCGTAATCCAAAACCCTAAACGTTTATGAAACCCATCCATCTGATAGAATTTGGAAAACACTATGAAACTTAAGACAGCAAGCACAGCTCCTACCGTTGTCGTACGGCCTATCATGTTTCCGATCACACATATTATGAAAAATGCCAGGACATACAATGGCATGTATCTAACAGCTTTTTGCCTATACTGCATACACACAAACGGAATCATTATCAGAATAGCGGCAAAACGGGAACCGGCGACATCCAAACCTACCCCAAATCCCATAAGGCGATCTTTTTGCGTCATAAATGCCACTGTCCCTTCATCCAGCATGGAATAGACAACCTGCTTCAATGGAGCATAAAACTCCATACCCAGTGCCAAAGCACATTGCGACACACCCAAGGCTATCAAATAGTTGCATACAATAAACACAGAGACAGTCCCATGCATCCAGCGGATCCACGTCACCGCCATATAAGCGGCACTGAGCCACACCCACATAGATATCAGATATGTAGCATACGTGTAATCAAACGTATCATTGTACACAACCGAGACGAACCCCGCCAACGACACCAATGCCGCACATACTGACAAGACGAAAGTATCCTTATCAATCAAGGCGTTTCTTTTCCTCGCCAACTGGCATGCAAGAACGAATAAGCCAAATCCTGCCAGCACCATCTTGGTGTTGACCGCAGGCATAAAACGTAAATCAATAGAGAAAAAATAAAAATTAAGGACAAGGGCGGTCAGTACCACCAATATGCCTTTTATGACTACATTATTTGTCATCTATATACTATTCCGTAGATAAATTTATGTACCAATTTATAATACAAGCCAATCAACCAGAACTGCTTCCTTTCGGCCAGCGATTGCAGCACACACCGCCTTAGCGAAACATTCTTATTCAACTTCATATATTGATTTGCTTCAGGATACCAGGTCTCCCAAAGTCTGTATTTTCTTTTGTCATCACTGATCAGAAAAGGATATTTCACATCCAGTTTGAAGAACTCCATTTCTGTCCTCAGCCTGTCTCCGTATCTGGCTTCCAGAAAACACAAAGTGTCTTGTACGTTATGCCTTAATTCCACCAAATGCCTTTCAGAATAAGTGTTTGAGAATGCCGTGACATTCAGTTTCACATAATGATAAAAAGCCTTTGGCAAATACGCCACATTTTCTGCGCAGGCAAACAACCTTATCATAGTCATATCCTCACCCATCCCATAACCGGCAGGAAAAGATATGGCATTGGCCGTATAAAGCTCGCGCCGTACCAGCTTATTCCATACATTATACTTCATCACACCGCTCAACATACCTTTCAACGCACCCATTGCGGAATCATAATGAGGCTGTTTCATGTAGCGTTCATTCCTTTCAAAAGAGAGGAACCAGTCACACCATACAATGTCCGCATTCTCACTTTTGGCCTTTCCATAAAGAGCTTCCAGCATGTCAGCCTCAACAAAATCATCACTGTCACAATGAAAGACATATTCCCCCTTTGCCATGGCCAGCCCCGTATTCCGTGCGGCGGGCAAGCCCTTGTTGACTTCATGCACTATAAACGTGACTTGCCTGTCAGGATAATCTCCTGCGATCTGTTTAGCAATTGATATACTATTATCAGGCGAGCAATCGTCCACCACTATAAACTCCACATCCTGCAGCGTCTGCTCCATTAACGAACGCATACACCGTCCGATGAAAGACTCCACCTCATAGACAGGAACAATGACAGAAACTTTTATCATCTGATACGCTTCAAAACTTCTTGAACAACTTCCATATTATTTGAGGCAAACTTACGGGCAAACCAACGTGAAGAGTTTATCATATCATCCACCTCCCGTAAGACCGGTGGCTGCAAAACGCCATCCACCCATTTTATATATCGCTTACAACCTTCAAACTCATCTTCTGATTCATATACACGATTCTTAAATTCTGAATTCCAGCAAAGGGTCTGTATAAACAATTCATCAGGACAATAGGTGTGGCTAAAAGTTTTTCTAATCAACATCTCGTTCTTCAACAAATAACCGACAAAATCATGTGTAATGCTACACCACTGACATCCCTTCTTCACTTCCAGTTTTGTCCTTCTGTACCGCACAAGACTTTGCAGCCGTGCAAACACCGCCCTGACGATTTTCTTCAGCAGGTTGTCGGACTTGAAATCACGAGAGAACAAGAACCAATGTTGTGACCGCCAGTCTATCTCACTCTGTGTGGCATGGCTTGCTATCCCTATGAACTCACGTCCTTGATGCGCATCGCAATAAGCATGTATATAATCTTGCGACTTTATAGGCAGATCCACTCCCGACAACAAGTGATAATAGGAATACAGCCCGTTTGAATACGCCTCTTTAAAAAGCAACAATTCTATTTCAACTAGACTGAAATCACCCCAACGTGCATCTATATGTGTCGGCAGGATATGCAAGGCACTCTTAGTAGTTTTTAGGATATTCGTGCCAAAAGAAGCCTTGCGGTCTATATGCACATAAATATCATTTCGTTCATCATCCAACAAAGAAAGAAGGATCTGCAGAATTTCCGGCTCATTATGAGCTATAATCAGATATGCGTGTCTCATTTGTTCTTTAACGTATTCCGGCAAGTGATTCCTGCAACCTTCCCGCCGCTTTCGGATTCTTATAGTTCAACGAATGAACCGATGTGTTTTCCAAGATTTCATGAACGCTCGAATAAGGATATCCCTCATTAATGGCCTGACGCAACATGTGGGGAACACAATCATTAAAGACCGGGCAATTCAAATCCCTGTTCTTCTCAATATAGAGGTCAAATAATATCTGGAAAAAGAAATAATCAGGCGCCTTGTCATGACTTTTCCAGAAAGCACACAACATGGCTATAATATCTGAAATCACTTTACTTCCTGCTTTTGCATACATGATTCCAATCAATATCCTCACCCGAAAGTCTTTATCCCATCCCCAATAATATGCGAACGTACTTTCCCAATATTTTTTATGAGGCTCTGACGGATCACGCTGGTAAACAAAAAAGTCATACTTAAACAGCATCTCCGGCAATTTTCCAGTCAACAAAGTGCAGGCATCTAGCCATAGTCCACCATAAGTTGTCAGCAACATACATCTCAATATATCAGAGAAATGTGCTACAGATATTTGCCCACTCTCCCTACGTTTTTCCAGCCAATCAGGTATTTCAATATAATCAGCCAGATTATCATCAGACAAACGGATTATCTGGTAATCAGGCGCGGCATATTTGTCCACCGAATCCATGCAGATGCGCACCAATGGCGGCACATTTTCCATTCCCTGTGCCCAATATTGCCAAATGACCTTCCTGCCTTCAGGCAACTCAGCCACAGCCTTGAACATCGGCTTTTCCAGTTTGCCCGCATTACAGTCCTCCACTATTCCTTTCAACATGGACGCAACCTTACGATGTTTTGCCATAATGATTCTTTTCCGAATGAAAGCAAACAATGTATGCGGGACAAACCTCTTGATTGTTTTTTTCAGCATAATATTCCAGCATTATTGCATTACATGAACCAGAACCTTTTTAAGAGGAAGCAATATCCGGAAGTAGCACAGACTCATCCATCTGATTAAAACAGAACTTGTATCCGGATGAGTACGCCAATAACCTATATAATCAAACCGCCCTTCACTTACTATATCATATGCCTCCCTGCTAATTCCTTTCAATGCCATATCAAATTGACACAAAATCTGTTGACTCTGAACGGAATAATTCAAGAAGCTGTAAACATAAACCTCTTTAATCATATAATATAATCTGCCATAATAATATTTCCGCAACGATTCCGAAATATGGTCCTTACACTCTTCATACGCTCTGCTCATGGAATATACACACCGACAAACGTGCGGAATACGCCTTACTTTCACAGACGGATCCATCGTCTGTCCTTCCCGGCCTACCAGATACTTGTATACATGCCTGTCAAAATAGCATACCGACCTCACTCCAGCCATAGGAGTAAACACCCATTCCTGATCAGTATAAGAAATACCTTCTGTCTGCCTATAAGCGAGTCTCAACAACATATCCCGCCGATAGGTCACTGCATGCATCTGAATATGACTGAAATCCTTTGAGGTACAAATGTCATCCAAAGAAAGGCGTCCGGCAGGAAATCCATGAACAACCATTCTTGTGATTTTCCTGTCTTCATCAACAACCACAAAATCAGATACAACCAAATCAGCATCCGTTTCCTGCAGGAAACGGACAAACCGATCGAAATTTTCCGTGTCAAAACTGTCATCAGCGTCCAATATCTTCACATACTTGCCTATGGCCTCCGCCAATCCCCTGTTTACACACGAACCGTAATTACCGTTTTCTTTATCTATCACCCTGAAAGTTTGCGGATACCTTTTTGCGTATGCATGGGCTATCTCCGACGAGGTATCCTTGCTTCCGTCATTAATAACCAACACCTCCACCAGCTCCTGGTTTTCATTTATCAGAAGCGAATCCAAACAATACGGCAGGTATTTCTCCATATTGTAGGTAGGAATAATGATTGTCAGTATCTTGTCCATTTCAGTCCAATATATGTCCGGAACGGTCTTTCCTGCCAGCAAGAAAACCTTTTATATCCAACAAAACCTGAGGTATATACTTCTTTATCCGCTGACGCAGCGTAACCACCGGAACAATACGTTTATAAGGAGATTCTCTTTTCAACAATTCCTGCTCGCTCTGCCTTATATCCTTCATAATGCACTGAACTATATCATAAACCTCCAACGATTTCTTATCCGCATGCCACTGGCGATCATTAATCTCCCCATATTGCTCCAGAATACCATTCCTGTCCAACTCCTCCCTTTGCGTAAAGAAAGCAAAATGAGCCACAACCGCATCACCATTCCACGCATTCGACATTCCACGCTGCGTAGGATAAATACATGACATGAACTCCTCGTCATCGCCTGGAACCATTCCGGCGAACTTGCACATCTCATCCCCGAACCAAAGAATGGCATTAATAGAAAAACGGGTCATTCCCATTTCTTTCTTACCAAGATGCAAATCCTCCCATCTGTTCTTTTTCAGGTAATTCTGAATGAACCACGAATGCAGCTCCTGCGCAAAGATACCGCTTCTCCACAACACCGGATGACTGGCATACGAATTGTAATAATCATCCAGCTTTATCCTTCCCTCCACCTCAAACAGATAAGTGGAAAGCGAATTATTAATCACCAAAGGTGATACAAGAAAATATTGCGGATTATCCACACGGAACCTCACCATTTTCTCAATCAGTTCAGGTTCCATCCAGACAATATCGTCATCCAATTTAAAATAAATTGTATCCGGTTCCACACAAGCCTTATAAAAGGCATTGATACTCTTGTTGCCATTTACCACCCCATCCGGTTGCCATACCAGATTTACAATCGGAAATCTCCCGGCAATCCGCCTGAAAAACTCAATGTCGGCACCATTATGCGTATTAATCCAGATGTCATACCTATCCACAATACCACACGACACGATATATGGAATCAGATACTGCATATAGCGGCGGCGCCCTGCAGCTGTATTGACAACCACCCGATAGTTCCTATACATACTTTAATATTTTTATTTTCGCAGTATATTGACAATTAACCACAAATTACGCCGTTCGAGCATCTTCCTGAAACTACGGACAAGATAAAAATAAACGAACAGCACTGACGGGCATGAATGGAAATGCCGTACCATCCACTTGTCACATTTCATTTTCATTGACCCGGCACGGTAGTAACGGTTGAAGAAATCCCAATCCTCAGCCTTTATGCTTCGCAGCTGGGATTTTGAAACGGCAAGCGTCAGAGCCTTATGCATCAAGTAGGTTGGCCCCAGATCCACAATATCGGCATTATATTTTGAACAGAATTTCAATGCCAGATCCTTGATTATTCCGAATGTCACATAGTTGTATGAAAAATCATGCGCCGCATGCGACAAAGAGCCTTCGCGGTCTACATAGAAATAATTCGACACAGGAGAGCAACAGACCTTTCCGTTCATCCGGTTCAGATAGCAGAACAAGAACACCCAATCTTCACTAAACCTGATACTGGGGTCGAAACGAATCGAGAGATCGTCAAGTATTTTTCTCTTAAACAATTTGCTGACCGTATAACCACGTTGTGCCACATATTGCTCTTTCGCCATCACAGCAAAATCTTTTGTGGCATATATCTTTTTTCCCTCAGGCAGATTATAATCATAAAGCATCTCACCGCTTTCACGTATATGTTTTAGCGACTGGATTACCAACTCTATTCCAGTACCCACACACGCATACAGGTCCGACAAGTAACCGGGAGTCACATAATCGTCCGAATCCACAAACGTAATCCATTCACCTTTCGCCTCATCTATTCCCCTGTTC
>JAHLFB010000285.1 GCA_018884025.1 Candidatus Phocaeicola faecipullorum | reverse complement strand
TGTATGCCTGTACAAGCAAGCCGTCGTTTATGGTCAGTTGTGGATTGAAACCTATTGTTCTTAATGGCGGACAGAATATATTTGCCGATTCCTTAAATTCCGCAGGTTTATTGTGTGCGATAAAACCTCCCAGGCCGGGAACTATCACACAGTCATTTTCCAACAAAAGTGTTTCTATATGTCTTGATAATTCTTTCATACTGCAAAATTATAATTTTTTTTGTTAGAAATAGCTTGTGCAGAGACAAAATTATATCGGAAAATGCTGTTTTTTGATGTTGATATTGTTTCTCCGCTATTGCATCATACCTGAAGTTTGCAGGACAGTAAATCTGCCAGTTCTGTCTGTTCTGCTTCTTTGGCTATTTTAATGCCTTCTTTCATTGTTTCAATACCTTCAGGTGTAGTAAAAAAGGCATTAAATCTTCGTAAAGTCAAAATCTGTGAGATTGCGAAATTACGTGGATCATTGTTGTGCGGACATTGTGCAGTGATTTGCTCGGTATCAATCTTTTCTTCCAGCATATCTTTGAAAAGGTCTCTGTATGGTAACCTTATTTTATTTTCCATGGGTTTGAATGTTACATGGTACAGGTTTTTCAAAGTTGTGCGTCCGTTCTTGTCATGATAATTTACCTGTATTGGCTGATAAGTGCATATTGCCGTAAGCAATGATTCCGCAATAGCATTGGCGGATTCTTCGTCATTTAAATCGCATGTTATTTCTTCTCCGTCAAACGGGCTTTCCAAACCTTCCATTTTTGAAACCATTGGATTTTCAAGATAGAGATTATCGTCAGTAATGATTTCCTTGCCTTCTATTCCCCAGTCAAACAGTCCTGTCCTGAGTTGGAAATATTTTGACTGATAGATATACTGGTTGCCAATTGCGGTAGTAACCCTTATGAACTTGAATTTCTGGGTCAAAGCCACAATCTCGTTTTGCATCATCTCTTTTTTGGTTTCCTCGTCAATTTCTATTCCGGATGTTGTTTCTGCTTCTTCTGGCTGCACAGTTTCTTCTGTCTCATCAATAGATTCGCTGCTTGTTTCTTCACAGATCACAGTTTCTTCCGTTTCCTCAATAGTCTTTTCTTCTTCTGCTGCTGATACTCCTTCTGCTGGAGAATACTCTAAAGAAATAACGTTTATTGTCTCAACATCTTCTTCTGTATCTTCTTTTTCTGTTTCCGGAGCTTCTTCTTTCTTTTCTGTGTTTGCCAGATGCTCTTTCAGCGATTTGAGTTCATCTTTCAGATTGTCCCTTTCTATACATGTCGCAGCGTTTTCATTACGTAAATCATCTATTTCCCTGACCTGTTTTTCCATGGTCAGGGAAATATTGCTGATTTCATTCTGAAGTTTCTCTATATCCGTCTTATGGCTTTCCTCCAGGGCGTTTTTTTCTGTCAGCAAACTTTCATATTTGTCTTTATATGACTGAAGTTCGTTTGCAATCAGGTCATAATCACCGCTGTTTTTTTCTTTTGCCTTTTTATATTTGTCGTTGAGAGAGTTATATTCTCTCGATGTACTTCTCAATAGTTCAGACAGTCTTTTGTTTTCTAGTCTGAGTCTTACCAACTCAATGTTTTGAGCCTCTATGTCCAGACCGTATAGTGTCTTATAGATTTTAAGTGCAAGTTTACCCATGTTGTACTAACTTAATCAATCTCTGAAACGTTTTGTCAGTTCTCCAAACTCATCTATTCTGCGGTCTCTCAGGAAAGGCCACCAACGGCGTACATTTTCGCTTCGGTCCATATCTATATCGACAATCATGTTTTCTTCTTTCATGTTGTCTGCCTGAGCCAGGATTTCTCCCTGCGGTCCCGCTACAAAGCTGTTTCCCCAGAACTGGATGCCATTAGTCTGTCCTGACGGATCAGGCTCGTGACCTACACGGTTTACAGCGATTACAGGCAGTCCGTTGGCTACCGCATGACCTCTCTGTACGGTAACCCATGCTCCCAGCTGACGGAGTTTCTCATCCTGTGTGTCTGTACTTTCCCATCCAATGGCAGTAGGGTAGATAAGCAACTCTGCGCCTTTAAGTGCCATAAGTCTTGCTCCTTCAGGATACCACTGGTCCCAGCAAACCTGTACTCCTAGTTTTCCTACAGAAGTCTGTATCGGTTCAAAACCTATATCTCCCGGTGTGAAATAGAATTTCTCATAATATGCCGGATCGTCCGGTATATGCATCTTTCTGTATTTTCCCGCAATGCTTCCGTCCTTCTCAAATACTACAGCTGTATTATGATATAAGCCTGCAGCACGTCTCTCAAACAAAGATGTAACCAGAACTATTCCATATGCAGCTGCAATTTCACTGTAAAATCCGGTTGATGGTCCGGGTATTGGTTCTGCAAGGTCAAAAAGACGTGTATCTTCTGTCTGGCAGAAATAGAGGGAATTATGCAGTTCCTGAAGAACAACAAGTTGCGCACCTGCTTGTGCCAGTGATGCTATGTTTCTGTGAAGTTTCTCAAGATTATATTTGATATCTCCAGTGCATGACTGTTGTACGATACCTACGCGGATTATACGTTTCATAATGCTATATGTGTATTATTTTTTTATGTTATTACTTAGCCTTTAAATACTGATTCCGGATATTGCATTGTTACACAGTGTAGTGAGCCGTGCTGTTTTATCAATGCCCGGCAGTCTATACCTACGATTTCACGGTTAGGAAATGCCTGTGACAAAATGCGTTTCGCTTCCATGTCATTTTCCGGTTGGTCATAAGTAGGGTAGAGAACTGCCTTGTTCATTATCAGGAAATTGGCATATGTAGCAGGAAGTCTCTCTCCATTCTCGTCGTAGATGGCTTCCGGCATAGGTAATGGAAGCAGTCTGTAGGTGTCTCCATCAAGCGTGCGGAATGATTCCAGTTGCTTTTCCATTGCAAGCAGCGCATTGTAATGTTCGTCAGTGGCATCTTTGCATTTTACATATGCTATGGTATTGTCAGGGCATAGTCTGGCAAGTGTATCGACATGGCTGTCGGTATCGTCGCCGGCCAGGAAACCGTAATCCAACCATAGAACTTGTCTCAGTCGGAAAGTCTCCTTAAGATAATCTTCTATTTCATGTCGTGATTTTGTATCGTTTCTGTTTGGAGCCAGAAGACATAGTGACGTAGTCAGAAGTGTCCCGTTTCCATCGCTTTCTATTGAACCGCCTTCAAGTACGAAATCACGCTTATTTATATAGTCGCCGTTTATCAAGTGCTTGCCGAATAGTTTGCTGTTGATAAGATTGTCCTTGTCAGCGGCAAATTTCATACCCCATCCGTTAAAGCAGAAATCCAGGAGCTGTGGGTCGCCATGTATGTCTTTCATGGTTATGAATGCATGGTCTCTGGCCCATGTGTCGTTCGTGCTACACTGGAAAAACGTAATGTTTTCCTTATATGGGAAATCATTAAGAACTTCAGGATATTCCGGTGCCACCAATAAAAGCGGTTGCCTTGAGGCAATCTCTGTGGCAATTTTAATGAAGCAATTTTCTACTTCCGGCAACATGTACGCCCAGTCTGTGTCGATATGTGGCCAGGTTAATTGTATATAGCTCTGTGATTCCCATTCTGCCGGGAGATATAAATCATTTTTCATTATTCTTTTATTTATTATGTATATTTACTTTTTATTTTCTGCCAGTTTTTTCTTTCTGTACGAACGGAAGTTGCTTATCCAGTCGATAAGTTCATTCCATTTTGTAAAATCTTTTTTATAAATAAGTCCTATACCTTGTGTGGTGAGTGTTGACTTTGTAAAATACCTGTCGTTGGTTTGGTTGTACCCCCTCAATCGGAAGTCTCCGTTTTTGGTAAGTAACCATATCGCCTCGAAATCGCCTACAAAGTTAGTATTTCTTAACGTATTTTCCTTATATCCGAAGTTTCCGTTTATTATAAGGCGGTTGTTCAGCAATCTTCCACTCAAAATGGCTTCGGCCTCTACGTCGGTCCATCCGTTTTGTCCTGTAGTTAGGTTTGTGCCCAAATTCCAGTTCTGATTGTCTATCACCTGCGATAACATGTTGTTCAGTTGTCCTGACAGTGTACTGAATGCCAGTGAACTGGTTGCGTCCGATTGCCCCGCCTGTGCGGCATAATCGTAAGTGTAGAATTTTCCCACTCCTAGCAGATATATTATTTGTGTTGTAAGCTGTTCAGGCGTGCTTGTCAGACTTTTTACGAGTTGTCTGTCTTCTTCGTTTACCGTAGGCAGTTCGATGTCAAAACTCAGGTTAGGCGATGTAAGCAGTCCTGACAGGTTTACTATACAGTTTACCCTTACATTTCCTCTAGTAGATGTCGCATCGGCTATCAGGTCATTCAGTGATGCGGAAGGGACGGTATATACCGCTTGCACATTGAGGTTCGCGGCTTTCGGATCACCGTTGAACGATACGCTTCCGCCTTGTCTCAATACGAAATCTTTTCTGATTATATTCTGCATGCTTAGCTTATATATACCTTCTGAGATATTGTAGTTACCGAATATCTGGAAATTGCCTTTATTGAAGAAATTAATTCTCAGGCTACCGGTTCCCTTGGCAGATATATAGTCGCCTGAAGCAGGGTCCATTATGATTTTCATATCGGCTTGCGGCGATGGCTCTATTTGCAGATTTATTCTTATATCAGCCGTAGTTTCTTGGTCCTCGGCTGTGTTCTGCTCGTTCATGTAGTGGTATAAATCAGTTTTTATTTCTTCTTGTCTTCTTTTCGGAGTTCTGTCTATAAATGTGATAAATTGTTTGCTGATAGCCTCTGTAGCTGTTCCGAGAACATATACAAATGAGGTATTATTCTCTGCCCTGACATTTCCGTCAACCACAAGTCCTGTATTTTCATTACCTCTTATTGTGGTGTTGCCTGAAGCATAGATTTTTCCGTAGAACGGGAAATCCGGAGTCTCGCTTTCAGAATTGAATACCATCATATTATCAGTGTCGAACCGGAACATGTAGTTGAGCTTTTTGAGCTTTTTGTGCCTTAGATATCCGTTTGCAGTTCCGTTGTGTCCTTCTCTGTCGCTCAGTTTGACATCTTTGAACAGAAACTCTCCCTGGTTTATGATTACAGAATCAGTCTCGGCATGGAAATAACTGTTCAGAACATTTACTTTCATACCAATTTCGGCTTTGGCTTTCCCTTCAAGGTCTAATTCCTTGAACGGACCGAAAAGTCTTACCCTACCATAAGCTTTACCTGTGACATCGCTGAAGATATTTTTTATAAAATGCTGTAGAAATGACAAGTCCGTACCTCCGGCATTGATATCAAGGTCAAGGCCTTTTTCTTTAGGAGATATGTATCCTTTTACCCCGGTAAAGTCGCCGTTTTCTTTCTGTATGTCGGCATCCAATAATATTCTTCCTTTTTCATTGTCAAATCCTCCCTTTATGTCAGCTTCACCTAGTAATGCGCTATTGAGAGAGAAATTGTTTACGTTCAGCCTTGCGTCCAAAACCGGCTTGCTCAAGGCGTTGGATATGAATACTCTACCATTGGCATTGCCTTCAAATTTCACGGCATTGAACTGTATCATGTCCATAACATACAGTAGGTTGACTCCCTGAAGGTTGACGATACATGAATCGGACGTCGTTTTTCCTATTCTTCCGTTTATTTTTATATACTGTTTTCCGTGTTCAAACAGGAAGTCTTTTATCTCTATGCTGTCCTTGTCCAGACTTATTTCCGAGGGGTGTACGTTCCATACCGTATCGTTCAGCACTATCTGGCTTGAGTTTAACAGAATGTCTGTGTGCAGTTTGCCGTTCTCCTTGTTCTTTGAGAATGCCGTAACGGCAGATATTTCACCGCTATACGTTACACTTGTGTTGTTTCCCCAAAATGCTATTGTTGAAAGGGTATCGTTGTCCGCTTTGGCATTTAGACTGACATTGACCATAGCTCCTTTTTTCATGAGCATGTTTGTTCGTACATGGCAATGCAGTTCTTCCTGCGGGTTTTCAAACAGCAGGGTAGTAGATTCGTATTTCTTGTCGTTTAATATCAGTTCTGGAATATTGGCGTTGATATAAACTTTCGATTTATAGTCGTCTATGTAGCCGTTTAATGTAGCCGGCATATTTATGTCAACAGGCAGTTTAAGGACTTTGTTCAGGAAGTCCGAATTGTCCATTCTGAACTGCATGGAGAAATTGTTTTCCGTTTCTTGCCTTATAAGCTTGTTGTCTTCCTCAAAGAATGACGGAATATACCTGTATGCCACTTTTACTATACTGGAGGTAATAGTTTTATAGGAATAATTTCCTACAATTTGCCCGTTGAAGAAGTCAGATTTTATATCTACGGTTTTACCGTCATCCTTTTTACTTGCGATTAATTTGAATGAAGGCAGGAAATAATTGTTTTCCACATTCTCTGATACGCAACTGAGGCTGTCAATCTCTATTTTGCCTTCGATGTCATCTATGGAGTTACCTGTGAAGTCTGCGCCTAAATTCAGTGAATAGGCTGTATTAACGTATTTGTCTGATAGTTTTAGCTTGTCAGGTCTGAAATCCCTTATCTGCGCCATCAGTCTGAATACAGGCATTTCTCCGGCAGTTGAGAAACTTCCGTCCATGTTAAAACGTACATTTCTGTCGTCTATGGAAATATGTCCGTTGAATCCTCCGGACTTGTATTGTCCGTCAAGCAGTATATTCTGATAGTTGTACCCCTTTACTTCTATCGAGCTTATTTTACCTTTAACGTACGATTCAGGCTTGTTGTTCATATACGTAAGTCCGTTCAGGGTTACATTGAACGACGTTTTCCCCAGAATGTTTTCTTTTTTCATCAGTTTTCCAAGGTCTAATTCCTCAGAAAAAAATCTGCCTGAATATGAACGTCTGTTGTTACTTGAATCCATATTCGTGACAAAATGCGACTGCAGGTTACCAAGTGGGGTAGATAGTGAAAGTTTGTTCTCAATCCTGTGTAGGGTTCCTTTTATTTCGCCACTCAGACTTGCCGATGCTATTCTGGATGCAATGTCCGGTAGAGTTTCATTGCCACGTACGTTTTTGAAAATCCAGTTTGCCCCATTGCCGTGAATTTCTATTTTCTTTATGTCCAGGTCGAATGAGGTGTCTGTAGAGTCATGTCTTGGGATGAAATGTCCACCGACATTAATGTTTACCTGTCTTTTGTTTGAATATAACTGCAAACTCTTTATGGTGTGACGGTTGTCTCCGCCGTAGAAGTCGGATTTAATGTTTACCGTATCATTGAAATGCTTTAGTCCTGGTACAATTGATTTCAAGTCGGAAGGAACAAATCTGGCAAAAAGAGTACCATTATAACCTATTGAAGCAATATTGCCCAGATTTGAGAAATCAATAAACTGTGTTGATATACTGTCTATGCTGATACGGCTTTTGGGAAGTGATATATCAAAATCTCTGACAGACATTCCCTGATGATTTCCTATGGCTTTAAATGACAGTCTGCGTAGTGCCAATCCCGATTTTTCGGATGCGCTAAAACGCTTTACCTCAATATTTAACGAGTCTTTTGTTAAAGCTTTAAGTGAAACGTTTGCTGACAGATTTCTTACGGCTATATGCGACGGATTGAAAACACTGTCAGTTTCTTTTTCGGACAGTACATCGAAATTTATATTTCCTCGTCTGATAAGCAGTGAGTTCACCCTCAAGTCAATAAATTCTTTCTTTTCCTTTTTTTCTTTCGGTGCCAGAAGGTCGGCTATGAATTTTATATTGATATCTGCATCACGATTTTTTTTAGTCAAATTTATGTCCGAGCCGAATAACTGTATGCTGTTGATTCTTATCTTTCCGCTTATCAGGGCGTGGATATCAAACTTGGCTGAAAACCTGGCAATATTTATCATTTTAGCCCCGGTCTGGTCATACACCTCAAAATCGTTTATTATTATTCGGTTTAGCAGTCCCAAATCAATATTGCCTATTTTAACTTCTGTGTTTAACAGTCTGGAAAGTTCACGTGTAGCCAACGAACTGATTCCATGCTGCACTTTTGGTATATTCAGCAGGGCAATCAGTCCGAAATAAATCACCATCAACAATATTATGATGGATCTGAATGTATGTTTTAAAAGTGTGAACTTCTTCATTTGTGGGCGTAAATCAGTACAAAAGTACAAATAATCA
>JAHLFB010000284.1 GCA_018884025.1 Candidatus Phocaeicola faecipullorum | reverse complement strand
ATCTTTGTCATATTACTTTTGATTATGACTAAAGATACAAAATCTTTAGGACATAACAAAGCCTCGGCTTGGGAAAGTCGGGGCTTTGTCATAAAAAAAAGAGGGTATGCATTTTGACACACCCTCTTTTTGTTTATTTCAATACCTGTGACTTATATCTGTCGCCGGTAGCTTTTACCAGTTCCTTAAGGAATTCTTCAGGATATCCAGGACGCTCCAAAGGAGCTGTGTTTCCTGTAGCAGGAGCTACAATCTTACCATTCTTGACCAATTTTCTCGCACCGTCGTTATAACGTACTATAAGGAATTCAGCAAGTTTTTTCCAACGGTCAACAGTTGTACGGGCTGTCATGTCAGTATAGTTGGTAAGGAAATCCTTAGCCTTCACAGGATCTTCCTGGTAGAGTTTCAGGGCTGCTGACTCTATTCCTGCCTGGGCAGACTCGAATGTGCTTTCCAGCTCGTTCTGTACAGCGCGCATATCGTCTATCATCAGGCTGTAGCGAGGACGGATCATGTCTGCCACCCAGTTGTATATCCAGAAAGCAGAATCCCATGAGAAAGTGACACAGTCGCCGTTTCCTTCAGCGTAAGGAGCAGGAATTCTGTCTGTGCAGCAATAAACAGGAGTAAACACAGTCATGTTCGCATCGTCGAGACCGAACCACAACACTCCGCCTACAGGGTCAGGCAAGTTGGCACGCATCTGGGACACGAAAGAGAATGCACTCTGCTGTGTAGAGATAGGACGTTCGTTGAAGTATTCCACTCCGTCAACCTTGAATGTAAGAGGAGAAAGACGGTAAGGAATCTCGAACGCACCAGCTCCCATATCTTTAGTGATATCGAGCGGTGTTCCCTCATAATGGTCACGCATTGCTCTCTGAATGTCTCTTACAGACAATTTTGAATCTGCCTTTATGTACAGCGGCATAGGTTCCTTGCTTTTTCCAAGAATATATGGAAGATAAGCGTCTCCGGTTGACTTGCTGAACATGTTATAAAAACTCCATACTCGTGCCTCGCAGAAACGCAGACCGCTGAAATCAAGCGGACAGTATGCATCGGCAAAACTGAAATCGGTATTCTTTCCACTGAAATAACCTTTCTCGCGCGCGAAAGATATCACATCAGGCGAATACAGGCAGTTATCCTTATCGTTGAGGTTGAATTTATGGATACGGCTCTGGTTGGCATGAGCGGCTATACAGTCGTCAGGAATACGCACCGCTACCCATACGGCACCCTTGATGCCCGGACCTTTACCTATCATCTCCATTATCCATGCCTCGTTAGGGTCGGCTATCGAGAATGACTCGCCACTGCTGTAATAACCATACTCCTTTACAAGGTCTGTCATGACCTTTATGGCTTCCTTGGCTGTACGAGAACGCTGGAGAGCAACGTATATAAGGCTACCGTAATCCATAATACCGGTAGTGTCAACCAGTTCAGGACGTCCGCCGAAAGTGGTCTCTCCTATTGTTACCTGATATTCATTCATGTTTCCAACGACATTGTATGTCTGTCTGGCTTCCTTTATCTGACCGAGATATTTTCCAGAATCCCAATCATAGATGTCACGCATAGCGCCATCAGGATGTTTAGCTGCCGGATAATGATACAGCCAGCCGAACATTCCATATGAGTCGGCGGAATAAGACACCATTACAGAACCGTCGGCGGAGGCTTTCTTGCCGACAATAAAGTTGGTACATGCCCAACCGTTTACTACAAAGGCCGCAAGCAATACTACAGCCATTAACACTCTGTTTGTCATAAGCGTTTGTAATTAAAATAGTTATTTAGAAACTCAATTGTTTACGTGTTTCATTGCCGCAATTGTCCGTAACAATCACTTCCAGTTTATGCGGCACTCCTCTCCTGACCTTTTCCTTATCCTGGATGACAAGTATTCCTTTCTTCAGACCGAAGAGAACGAACTTGCCGTCTATATACACTTTGTAAGTGCCGATACCTGTATGTCTGTCGGACACCTTAAAACGGATATTGGAAGTTGAACGCCATTTGGCTTTATCGACAGGAACGACTGACGGAGGCACTGTATCAACGGCAACAGAGTATTTTCCGAAATTGCGTACATTGGCACGCATCCAGCCGTTATCGTACTCACCTCCGACGTAATATGACCTCTTCCCGTCTATCTGTCTGACGTAATATTTGTCAGGTGATACGGTGTTCAGCTTCCTCACACCGATAGCCAGCGGACAATATCCGTGGAGAGGAGTGTTTCCGGCATCAATGTCGTATTCAAGTGAAACTGACATTGTATCCAGGTCGGATATGCGGACAGTGACTTCCGTATCGTCGTATAACATTCCCTTGGGGATGATGAACTCCATGCCAGGGCGCTGAAGAATGGCTGTACGGTTGTATGGCAACAATTCCTCACCTTTCATATGATATTCAGGAATATGCTGTTTTTTTCCGCGTACGGTAAACCTGTATGTACTCTTATTTCCGAAATTGTCTTCCAGAACGTAAACAAACTTATAATCCCTTTCACTGTCTATAGTTATCACGCCATTACCAGGACCTGTATGATGTAGCCTCAACAGATTGCCCGGCGATTTATACGAACGCATAAGGAGCCTGCGTGTGCGAACCAGTTCATCGTAGTCTGTAAAAGTGTTTATCATCCTGTTCTCATCAGGCAATACACTGTCTGTGACACTTCTAAATACCATGACAGAATCAACATACAATGTAACAGAATGTACACCGTAGAAATTTGTCGTTCCGTCCATGTAGTCCTTGGCACCTATGGCCGCATAAATCTGTCCCCATGCCTGTACCGGTGATTTCAGTGATGCAAGGGTATAGATTTTCTTATTGGTGGAACCATCTATCACACCTTTTCCCTTTACAGGATAAAGACCTATGAGGCTGGCCTGTGGAGCTTTGGTATCTTTTATGTACTTTTTGAAGTACGGCATCGGGTCAAGGTATTCGTCGGTACCGGTCTTCCTTATTTCAATATGCAGGTGAGGACCTGCCGATGCTCCCTCGTTTCCGCTGAGAGCGATGATATCTCCTTTTTTGAACTTGAAACGTCCCGGTTCGGGATAGAGATAACAGACAAATGTTTCATTGGCATACTGATAGTCTCTGACGTATTTCTCCACCTCAGGAGCAAACGAAAGGACATGACCATATACGGAAGTATGCCCGTCGGGATGTGTGATATATATCGCCTGGCCGTATCCGCCGTGCTGGACGGCAACTCTGGAGACATATCCGTCGGCTATACATCGCACCGGATGTCCGACAGTTCCCTTGGTCTTGAAGTCAAGCCCGTTATGGAAATGATTAGGCCTCAACTCGCCGAAATTAGCGCTTAACAATAATGGAAAGTCAAACGGTGTACAATACTTTATGGTATCTCCCGCACGTGATACCAATGACACCATACAGACCAACAGCAGAAAGAACTTTCTTAAATCAATCATCAACATTCTTGTCAACCTTTTTAACTATAAGAATACTTGCTTCGTAAAGAACGATTATCGGCACGGAAACAAGCAACAATGTAAACACATCGGATGTAGGGGTTATGACTGCCGCCACAATAAGAGCCACGACATAGGCATGGCGCCGGTATTGACGCATGAACGACGAATGTAATATCCCTATCTTGCCGAGGAACCAGCATACCACCGGAATTTCAAACACTATTCCCATAAGAAGGCTCAAAAGCATCAGGGTGTCTATGTATGACGAAAGCATTATAGTGTTCTGAACATCGGAACTTACCTGATACAGGGCGAGGAAACGGAATGTGAGTGGGAATATTATAAAATAATTCACCAGAACTCCAGTTATGAAAAGCAGGTATCCGCTTGTTATGACCCTGACGGAATATTTACGTTCATTCTCATACAACGCCGGAGATATGAAATGGAACAGCTTGTATATAATGTATGGCGACGCCACTATAAGCCCCGCATAAACGGATACCATGGCATGCATCATAAACTGTCCGGCCAACTGGATATTGATAAGTGTAGAACTAAACTCACCGGGACACAAGCCGGGCATGTGCAACACCACGGACAAACGGCACAACAAACGGTAAAAAATGAAATCGGACTCTTTCGGGGCAAGAACCACGGCAAACAACTGGTCTTTGAAACAAAATCCCATAACGGTGAAAACCGCTACTACCACAACGATACGGAATAGTACACTCCGCAGTTCATCCAAATGGTCCCAAAATGTCATTACTTTGTTATCCTGCTCCACTTCTTACTGCTCTTTCTTGTTTTTGTTATCTGTTTCGTCATCAAGTCCGTTCACACCGTCCTTGAAACTTTTCACTCCTTTACCCAAGCCTTTCATCAGTTCAGGTATCTTTCTTCCACCAAACAATAACAAAACGATAATTGCTATGAGAATTATTTCCTGCATTCCCAATCCCAAAAGTAATAATGTCGTCATAAAAACTATTATAGAAATTAAATACGTGAAATAGATTTCAAAAGAAAATATCCGCCGAAAACCTGAAGAAGCATACCCGGAATACCGATTCTGAAATCCTGAAGAGCGGCATCAAGACTTCCGGAAATAAGCCACTCGGCCATACCCCCCGCAATCTGGTAAAACAGTACGACGGCAACCAGTGACAATACTGACAGCCTGCATGTGCGCCCGGCCATGTATCCGGCAGCGACAGCCAACAACACGGATTTACAGATTATAGCAGGAAGAAGTGCCGGAATAGGCATTCCAAACAGAAGTGAATTGACCAGGGGAGAAAGTACCGCAACCAGCAAACCCAATCTGACACCATACTTATATGCACCTACAAGTGTAAAAAAATATATAGGCAACAAGGTAGGGCCACCCAGATGTACAAGATGACACAGCTGAGGCAAAAGAATATTACCAACGATAAACAATACCGAAAACAGATATGTCCTGCTTTGCCTATAGGAAAGAGAAACAAAATTAAATGTTGTATCCATAACTTCTGAACATGTTCATTAATATGTCTGCAAAGTTATTACTTTCACACAATTATCAATGAATTTAAGATGGAAATAATTCATGAAGCCAAGGAAATGCAGACGAAAAACTTATAAATATTTGGAAAATATGCAATTTCATAGTACCTTTGCGGCACGAAATCAAACTTAGAGACAACCGATGAACAAACTTCTGACATACTTACAGCCTCACACGCCGCTCCGGATATACCTTACATTCGGGCATCGCAGCGCGTCTGTTCATTGGTTCAGCGGATTCCAATAAGCATAGCTATATATTTATCACATTATCAACAGTTTGAAACAAATAAAGGGGATGCATGTATTGTGTCTCCATGTCTTACACACATTCACAATTAAAGGAAATACAGCTATGTTTACAATAATAGGAACAATGTTTACAGGTATCGTACTGGGATACTTTTTCAGAAATATGGACTTCGTAAAAAATACGGAAAAGACAATTTCTTATACCATAATCCTGCTGCTTTTCGTAATGGGATTTTCCGTAGGGTCAAACGACAAGATTATAGAGAACCTTGGCACCTTCGGATGGCAGGCAGCCATAATAGCGATATCGGCTACATGCGGAAGCATACTTGCGGCATGGATTGTACTGACACTGTTTTTCAAGAAAGGAGAAAGCCATGAAGGGTAGCCTTGTAGTTCTTCTGTTTTTCATGGCAGGGTGCATACTTGGCATATTAGACATAATACCACTGGACGTACACAAGACGAACATGTCAATGTATATTCTGTATGCACTGATGCTGCAAGTGGGACTGAGTATAGGTTCAAGCAAAAACCTGAAATCAATAATAAAGGATATACGTCCCAAATATCTGCTCATACCACTTGCCACTGTAGTTGGAACTTTATTGTTCTCGGCACTTGCGAGTCTGCTGCTTTCACAGTGGAGCATTTTCGACTGTATGGCCGTAGGAAGCGGATTTGCATATTACTCGCTCTCCTCAATACTGATTACACAATTCAAGGAAGCGTCAATAGGTCTGCAGCTGGCAACCGAACTCGGAACCATAGCACTGCTGTCGAACATCTTCCGCGAGATGATGGCACTGCTAGGAACGCCGCTGCTGGTTAAATACTTCGGGAAACTGGCACCTATATCTGCCGCCGGGGTAAACTCCATGGATGTGGTACTACCCATAATTACAAGGTATTCAGGAAAGGACATGATACCGGTCGCCATTTTTCATGGGATTCTGATAGACCTGTCTGTTCCGTTTTTCGTATCATTATTTTGCCGGCTATAATCTTTGGCCGGCATTTTTTATACCTATTTCTACATAACAATCAAAAGGATTCATTAAATTTGCAGAAAAATATACAAAACTAAAGCATATTGAAATTGACTGAATGATAGAAAAACATATCGTACTTGAGGATATAGACCCGGTTATCTTCTATGGTGTAAACAACACCAACATGCAAATGATAAAAGCATTGTTTCCCAAACTGAGAATTGTAGCCAGAGGAAATGTCATAAAAATAATGGGAGACGAAGAAGAAATGTGCGCCTTTGAAGACGCCGTGACCGCAATGGAGAAACACTGCTCAATATACAATTCGCTCAATGAAGAAGTGATTCTTGACATAGTGAAAGGAGGACATACCAAAATAGAAAAGAGCAGCGAGGAGGCCATTGTATTCAGCGTCACAGGAAAGCCAATCATACCGAGAAGTCCGAACCAGCTGAAACTGGTGAAGGATTTTGAAAAAAATGATATGATATTCGCCATAGGACCGGCCGGTTCAGGCAAAACATATACGGCAATAGCCCTGGCTGTAAGGGCCCTGAAAAACAAGGAAATAAAGAAAATAATCTTAAGCAGACCGGCTGTGGAGGCTGGTGAGAAACTGGGATTTCTGCCCGGAGACATGAAAGACAAGATTGATCCGTATCTGCAACCGCTTTACGACGCGCTGCAGGACATGATTCCGCCGGCAAAGTTGAAAGAATATATGGAACTGAATATCATACAGATAGCACCGCTGGCATTCATGAGAGGACGTACACTCAATGACGCGGTGGTCATTCTGGATGAGGCGCAAAACACCACTACGCAACAGATAAAAATGTTCCTTACGCGTATGGGTATGAATACAAAAATGATTGTCACAGGCGACATGACGCAGATAGACCTGCCGTCGTCGCAGACATCGGGACTTGTACAGGCCATGAAAATCCTGAAAGGTGTGAAAGGTATCAGTTTCATCGAGCTTAACAAGAAAGATATAGTAAGACATAAACTCGTTACGAGAATTGTAGAGGCTTACGAAAAGTTTGAGGAAAAGGAAAAAGAAAGGAAACAGAACCTCGGCCCAAAAGACGAAAAGGCCTCTTCAAATAAAGAACAATAATCAAACGGAGATTTATCGACATAAAAAAGGACTCACAAACTTAAAACTAAAATAAAATGAGTAAAGCATTAACAAAAACAGACTTTAACTTTCCTGGTCAGAAAAGTGTTTACCACGGAAAAGTTCGCGATGTTTACAACATCAACGGTGAAAAACTAGTCATGGTTGCAACAGACCGTATCTCGGCATTCGACGTAGTATTGCCTGAAGGTATTCCTTACAAAGGCCAGATGCTGAACCAGATTGCTGCCAAATTCCTTGATGCTACTACAGACATTTGTCCAAACTGGAAACTCGCTACTCCTGACCCTATGGTTACAGTAGGCGTTATGTGCGAAGGATTCCCTGTAGAAATGATTGTACGCGGATACCTGTGCGGTAGCGCATGGCGCGCATACAAGAGCGGTGTACGTGAAATCTGCGGCGTAAAACTTCCTGAAGGCATGCGCGAAAACCAGAAGTTCCCTACTCCAATCATTACTCCTACAACAAAAGCTGAAATGGGTATGCACGACGAGGATATCTCTAAAGAAGAAATCCTGGCAAAAGGACTTGCAACTCCTGAAGAATATGCGACTCTGGAAAAATATACTTTGGCTTTGTTTGAACGCGGTACAAAAATCGCTGCTGAACGTGGTCTGATACTCGTTGATACAAAATATGAGTTCGGTAAGCACAACGGCCAGATATACCTGATGGACGAAATCCATACTCCTGACTCAAGCCGTTATTTCTACTCTGAAGGATACGAAGAACGTTTTGAAAAAGGCGAACCTCAGAAACAGCTTTCTAAGGAATTTGTACGTGAATGGCTTATGGAGAACGGATTCCAGGGTAAAGAAGGACAGAAAGTTCCTGAAATGACTCCTGAAATAGTAAACTCTATCAGCGAACGCTACATCGAACTTTACGAACACATCACAGGTGAGACTTTCGTAAAGGCAGATACAGCCGAACTGGCTTCACGCATCGAAAAGAACGTAACTGAATACTTGAAATAATTATGACGGGCGGGATAATTCCCGCCCATCATATGATTAGTAAACATCCATCCCACATTCCGAAAAATGTCAAATTATCCTCAAGAAAATATCAAACCATACAATCAGGACGAGAGCAAGGCAGCACAAGTAGAAAAAATGTTCGACAACATAGCTCCTACGTACGATAACCTCAACCATGTCCTTTCATTGGGAATAGACAAGAGCTGGAGGCGAAAAGCCATTAACATGCTTAAACCATATAAGCCAATGCATATAATGGATGTAGCCACTGGTACCGGAGATTTCGCCATTCAGGCCTGCCGTATGCTCCAGCCGGAAGAATTGATAGGCACGGACATTTCGGAAGGAATGATGAACGTCGGGAAGGAAAAAGTAAAACAGGCCGGACTAGACAGACAGATTTCCTTTGCTAAAGAGGACTGTACATCACTGTCATTTACCGACAATAGATTTGATGCCATAACAGTGGCATTCGGTGTACGCAATTTTGAAAATCTCGACAAAGGACTGGCAGAGATGCACAGAGTGTTGACAGAGGGCGGACATCTGGTCATATTGGAGCTGTCGGAACCGGAAACGTTTCCAATGAAACAATTATATGCCATATATTCAAAAATCGTAATCCCTACGATTGGCAAATTACTATCGAAGGACAACAGTGCCTATACATACCTGCCGCAATCAATAAAGGCATTCCCGCAAGGAGAAGTAATGCAACAGATTCTATATAAGGCGGGATTCAGCAAAGTGACTTTCAAAAGACTTACTTTAGGTATTTGTACTCTGTACTTTGCGACTAAATAACTTAAAATTTTTTACTACAATGAAGAGATATGGTTTAATCGGCTATCCTTTGGGACATTCTTTCTCAAAGAACTTCTTCAATGAGAAATTCCACTCGGAAAACATTGATGCCGAATACGTTAATTTTGAAATACCTACCATAGAGGATTTCAACAAGATTATAAAAGCTAATCCTACTTTATGCGGACTTAATGTAACCATTCCTTACAAGGAACAGGTAATAGGCTATCTGGACGAGCTTGACAAGGACGCGGCGGCCATAGGTGCCGTAAACGTGATAAAAATAGAACGTATAAAAGGCAAAACAAGACTGACAGGATTTAACTCCGACGTAATGGGTTTCACACAATCAATAGAATCGCTACTGGAACCGCATCATAAAAAGGCTCTTATTTTGGGTACGGGAGGAGCGTCGAAAGCCATAAACTACGGATTACATAAGCTTGGACTGGAAACCAAGTTCGTATCAAGATCCAAAAGGAACGAAAACACCATTACCTACGACGACATCACACCGGAAATAATGGAAGAATATAAGGTGATAGTAAACTGTACTCCGACAGGAATGTATCCGAAAGCAGACGAATGTCCAAACATTCCTTACGACCTGCTTACACCGGAACATCTTTTATATGACTTGCTTTACAACCCTGACACTACCCTTTTCATGAAAAACGGTTCGGACAGAGGAGCGATTGTAAAGAACGGACTGGAAATGCTTCTTCTGCAGGCATTCGGTGCATGGGATATCTGGAACAAATAAAATTATGAAACATAAAAAACTGCTTGTCTCGCTCATCGTCATCATAGTTTTGGTGGCGGGAGGTATTATAGGCGGAAGCCTCTACATGATAAATTATTCGCTGCGTCCGGAGAACAGGGGGAAAGACCTTGCTGGTTCGGAAGCATATATGCGTGAAACATATCCTCAGATTAACGGATGGCTGGACAGCCTTCAAAGTAACAAACTACTAAAAGATACATTCATAACAGCGCCTGACGGAATTAAACTTCACGCTTATTATGCCTATGCGTCACGGCCTACGAAGAAAACAGCCGTGATAGTACACGGATATACAGACAGTGCGATAAGGATGTTTCACATAGGGTACATGTATAACCAGTCGCTTGACTACAACATAATAGTACCCGACCTAAGATATACCGGACTGAGCGGCGGTGACGCCATACAGATGGGATGGCTTGACCGTCTTGATGTAATGGAATGGATAAACATTACACCGGGAATTTTCGGCGACTCGATACAGGCAGTGGTGCATGGCATATCGATGGGTGCCGCTACAACCATGATGACTTCCGGAGAAGATTTGCCTGACTATATAAAATGTTTTGTAGAGGACTGCGGATACACAAGCGTATGGGAACAGTTCAAAAAAGAGCTTAAAGAACAATTCGGCCTGCCGGCATTCCCTCTGCTATATACGGCAAGCTGGATTTGCGAACTTCAGAACGGATGGAATTTCCATGAGGCATCTGCCATAGAACAAGTGAAGAAATGTGAGGAGCCTATGTTTTTCATTCATGGCGACAAAGACGATTTCGTTCCGACATACATGGTAAATGAAGTTTTCGCCGCCAAATCTGAACCTAAGGAAATATGGATTGTTCCGGAGACAGACCATGCGACATCGTATAAGAACTATCCGGATGAATATACGGAAAAGGTAAAAGCGTTTACCGACAAATATATCAATTAAAAAGAATTTTTACCAAAACGCCCAAGCCCAAAAAGCGTTACACGTACGTGTAACGGGTGGAACACGTACGTGAAACGAGTGTTACACGTTCGTGTAACGCGCGTAACACGTTCGTGTAACGGTAATTTTGTTTTGAAATTAGGGAAACTATCCTACCAGTTCCTCACATTCTTTCAGCCACATAGCCGAACTGGCATCACTAGGCATGCGCCAGTCCCCCCTAGGACTTAATGAAACGGAACCAACTTTAGGACCGTCAGGAAGACATGAGCGCTTGAACTGCTGGTTGAAGAAACGACGACAGAAATTAGTCAGCCACTTCTTTATTGTAGTGCTGTCATACACTCCCCTGAAGGCTATCTCCGCCAGATAGAATATCTTTGCAGGACGCATACCGAAACGAAGGAAATAGTAAAGGAAGAAATCGTGAAGTTCGTATGATCCCACCAAATCTTCTGTTTTCTGTTTGATATTTCCGTTCTCGTCGGCAGGGATAAGCTCCGGACTTATCGGCGTATCAATAATGTCAAGCAGAGTGTTTCGAGACAATACATCCACTCCTGTCTGTGCTACCCAGTTAACGAGATAACGCACCAATGTCTTAGGAATACTTGCGTTTACGCCATACATGGACATATGGTCACCATTATATGTAGCCCAACCCAAAGCAAGCTCAGACAAATCTCCTGTACCGATAACCAGTCCTCCAATCTTGTTGGCATAGTCCATAAGTATCTGCGTGCGTTCACGTGCCTGTCCGTTCTCATAAGTAACATCATGCACTGACATATCGTGTTCAATATCCTTGAAATGCTGGATACACGCATCTTTTATGCTTATTTCCTTAGTTGTCACCTGAAGGGAACTCATCAATGTAAGAGCATTATTGTAGGTACGGTCGGTAGTTCCAAACCCAGGCATTGTTATACCTACTATTCCCTTGCGAGGCAAACCCAGTTTGTCGAAAGTCTTCACACATACCAGTAAGGCAAGAGTAGAGTCCAGTCCACCGGATATACCTACCACCACTGTTTTGCAATTAGTATGCACAAGTCGCTTTGCCAGTCCGGCAACCTGAATTGAAAATATTTCCTCGCACCTTTCGTCAAGAAGTTTACCGCCAGCAGGCACAAACGGATGAGGGTCAATATATCTTGTCAGTGATAAATCTCGGCTATTTACCAACTCTGCCTGAATCCGTCTCACATTACCGGCACCATATGCGCGTACACTGGCAGCAAAGGTAGTATTTACAAGTCGTTCGCTGCGCAATCTTTCAACATCTATTTCGCTTATAACCAACTGTTCGGAGAATGAAAATCTTTCAGACTCTGCCAACAGTGAGCCATTCTCATAAACAAGAGCATTTCCCGCAAAAACCACATCTGTGGTAGATTCGCCAAATCCGCAAGAAGAAAATACATAGCCAGCCAGACAACGTGCGGACTGCTGCGCCAGTAGCGAACGAAGATACTGATGTTTAGAAATATTTTCAGTATCGGCAGACATATTGAATATAATCTCCGCACCTTTCAGTACGAGTTCCGAGCTCGGAGGGACAGGAGCCCATACATCCTCGCAAATCTCTATTCCGAAGCATGTATCAGAGGTTTCAAAAAGCAGGTCTTTGCCAAACGGAACAATCTGTCCGCAAAGTCTTACCTCAGATATTCCATCATAAGTTAACGATGATGAAAACCATCGCTGCTCATAAAACTCCTTATAGTTAGGAAGATAGGTTTTAGGCACTACACCTAGTATCTTGCCACGCTGGAATACCACCGCACAATTTGCCAATGTGGAATTGACCACCACCGGCATACCAACAATGGAAACTATATCCAACTGGCGTGTATTGTTAACTACCTGCATCAAGGCCATCTCCGCCTGCTCTATCAAAATTCTGTGCGAAAACAAATCGCCACACGAATATCCCGTAAGATTAAGTTCCGGGAATATCACAATCTGCACACCTTTGCCATCGGCCACCATTATTTGTGTCTCCGTCTGCTGTGCATTGAATTTACAGTCGGCCACCTTTACCGCAGGAATAGCAGCCGCTACTTTTACAAAACCAAATTTCATATAATTTGTTATATATAATGTATAGTCCATGCAAAAATACAAATTATTCCATATGCACGGAAGATTTACCAAAAGTAAAAAAATTAAAAAAGTAAGTTTGGAACTTGTAGATTAAAAAAAAGTTTGTATCTTTGCCATTGAAATAAAATTGTAACAGTTACAGAATTGAAAGAGAGTATGAACGTTTACGAATATTTGCTTAGTTATGACATCAAGCCATCCGTACAACGCATCGCAATTATGGACTATCTCCTAAAGCATCATACTCATCCGTGTATTGATGAGATATATATGGCTTTGCATGATGATATTCCTACCCTTTCAAAAACAACAGTATATAACACACTGAAGTTGTTTGTTGAACATGGAGCCGCAAAGATGCTGACTATAGACGAGCGCAACGCTTGTTTTGATGGCGACACCTCTGCCCATGCACATTTCCAGTGCAGATGTTGTGGTAGGATTTTCGATATGCCAATGCACATAAACGAAAGTGAAATGAACGAAATGGCAGGCAAGGGTTTCAGTGTAGAAGAAATACACAGCTATTACAAGGGCGTCTGTCCTGAATGTAAAATGAATAACTCCGACAAGAATTAAACTCGGAAAAGAAATATAAATTTAATAACTAACTAACTTATTACTATTATGAAGAAATTTATCTGTACAGTATGTGGTTACATCCACGAAGGTGATTCAGCTCCTGAAAAGTGTCCATTGTGTAAGGCTCCAGCTTCTAAGTTCAAAGAAATGGAAGAAACAGAAGGTGGTCTTCAGTTTGCAGACGAACACGTTATCGGTGTAGCTAAAGGTTGCGACGACGAAATGATTAAGGACCTTAACAACCACTTCATGGGCGAATGTACAGAAGTTGGTATGTACTTGGCTATGAGCCGTCAGGCTGACCGCGAAGGCTATCCTGAAATCGCAGAAGCTTTCAAACGTTACGCTTGGGAAGAAGCAGAACACGCTGCTAAGTTTGCTGAACTTCTTGGTGACTGCGTATGGGATACTAAGACTAACCTTGAAAAGCGTATGAACGCTGAAAGCGGTGCTTGCGCTGACAAGAAGCGTATCGCTACTCGTGCTAAAGCTCTTAACCTTGACGCTATCCACGATACTGTTCACGAAATGGCTAAGGACGAAGCTCGTCACGGAAAAGGTTTCGAAGGTTTGTACAACAGATACTTCAAGAAATAATATACTATCAACCGATAGATTTATGCCAGGCATACCGAGAGGTGTGCCTGGTATTTTTTTATTACAAAAGAAAGAAATCAGATTTATGCCATCAGAACTTTCCAGCACTGGTTCTCATCTTCTATAAGGACAGATTTGTTTTCAATCCAGTCGCCGGAATTAAGATAATGTATATTGCCCAGATAGGTATCTTCCGGATGGTGGATATGCCCGCAGATAATACCGTCGTAATTATTTTTTACGGCAAAATCGGTAATCTGCTTCTCAAAATTGGTAAAATTAGAAACCAATTTCTTTGTCCATCTCTTAATTGCCTGGGCAAAAGAATATGGCTGCTTATGGCGTAAAGCCCTATACTTATTGTAAAATCCGTTAAGGAAAAGAAGGAATTCATAACATGAAGCGCCGAGTTTGGAAAGCCATGTCGCCTTACGGTTCACAGTGTCAAAACAATCTCCATGAGTAACAAAGTACCTCTTGCCTCCAGAGGACAAGGCAAAATCCTTTAGTACCTTAATACCGACAACTATCTTATCGAGATATCTCTGCATGAAGTCATCATGATTGCCGTAAGTGTATATCACGTCATTTGTATCATTCTTCATCATATCCGATATAACGCGGAAGAAACGCATCAAATCACCTCGCCATGCACACTTAGGATGCTTCCTGATATACCAACCGTCAATAATATCACCATTCAGAATCAATCGTTCGCATGTCACCGAACTAAGGAACTGAATAAGTTCGTTTACTTTAGCATGGGGCATCCCAAGATGTAAATCCGATAATACTATTGTCCTGTAATGTTGTTTTGTCTGCATGATAACCTTCTTAAATGATACAAATTTACAAAAAAACTCGTTCTATGTATTCATTAACCGAAAAATGTCGTCAGTCAGAAGAAAAGATTATCATTTGAGAATCTCGACAGCACTTCTGTAATCAGGCTCTTCTGATACATTTCTTATAATCTGTCTGTAAATGATTTTACCGGATTCATCCAAGACTATTACAGCTCTTGTTGACAAACCACGCAAAGGTCCTTCTGTAATAATTAAGCCATAATTATTATCAAAACTTTCACTGCGGAATACAGACAGTGGAATAACCTTCTCCAATCCTTCGACAGAACAAAATCTTGACTGTGCAAAAGGCAAATCCTTGGAAATACAAAACACTACTGTGTTTTCAAGGGAAGCTGCTTCGGCATTAAACTGCCTGACTGAGAGAGCACATGTAGGCGTGTCCAGACTTGGAAATATGTTCAGCACAACACTCTTTCCTCTGAATGATGAAAGATTTACTTCATTCATATTCTTATCTGTTGCCGAAAAATCCGGAGCCATCACCCCCACTTCCGGCATATAACCGTTAATAGCAACCTCTATCCCTCGTGTTACAACTCTCTCCTGAGCGAAAGTCGTATTGTAAGACATTGAGCCTAATAAAAATAGAGCCAAAAGACTGATTTTCTTCATAACATAAAATTATATTGGTTTACATGCAAATATAATTATTATTTTGTAATGAATACAACTCTGTATATCTTCTTTCTTGATTATTTGGGCTTTTTAGGATTTTTCTTAAATCCTGTGACGGTCGGATTGCAAAAATCTATCGTAAAACGTAATAAGACTCAATAATATTTTACATAGCAATAACTTACACAACCTTTTGCCAACCTGAGTAATGTAGAATATCCATCATCAAGAATTATGCAAAGAAGCTTTTCATTTTAAATAACAGTACATTTTTTTTAAACGCATAAGGATGTTATCTTTGTGGCAAATTTAAATAAAGAACAATATGATAACAAATAACGAAATGCTGTTGGCCTTCGGGCTGACACTGATAGCCGGATTATCTACCGGCATAGGCAGCCTTATAGCATTGCTGTCGAAAAAGACAGATACGCGCTTCCTCTCAGCATCGCTTGGACTTTCGGCAGGAGTAATGATTTATGTATCTTTCATGGAGCTGATGCCGGAATCAGTTAATCTTTTAAGCGGAATATACAGCGAACGCGAGGCTTCAGCATACATGCTATTGGCATTCTTCATAGGTATAGGACTCATAGCTCTGATAGACTTCCTTGTACCTGAAGATGAAAATCCGCATGAAATCCATACTTCTCACGGGAATGATAAAAAGCTCAAACGCACGGGAATGATGATGGCACTTGCCATAGGGATACACAACTTTCCGGAAGGACTTGCCACATTTACATCCGCACTTACCAATCTGGAAATTGCAATACCAATCGTATTTGCAATTGCAATTCACAATATTCCGGAAGGTGTTGCCGTATCAGTTCCTATATACCATTCCACAGGAAGCCGAAGGAAGGCATTCTGGTATTCTTTTCTTTCAGGAATGGCAGAGCCAATTGGCGCATTGATAGGAATACTTTTCCTTATACCGTTTTGGACACCATCAATCAATGCTCTCATGCTTGCTTTGGTATCCGGCATTATGGTATATATATCATTCGATGAGCTATTACCAAGTACAGAAAAATACGGACACCATCACTGGGGTATTGTAGGAGTTATATCAGGAATGGCAATAATGGCTGTAAGTTTGCTGATAATATAAGAAACTTTAAGAAAAAATTTGATTTATAATATAAAACATCTATCTTTGTTAATGGCTGTAAGTTGTAGTCTTAAATGTTACTCACACTTACAGCCATTATCGCATTTATAACAAATAAAAAGCTATGAAAATCAACAAGCAACGTACGACAATCTTTATTTTGGTTACAGTTTTTATTGTATTCATTTTATTGAGCATATTCAATAACAGCAAAACTGTTGACACTTCGGAAGCCATAATCAACAAACCGTGGGAAAAGGAAATAAGTATATCTAATAGCGATTACATGAAACATTACCTGTATTCTGTAACAGGATTTTATAAAGAATTGCCGTGGGCTGTAAGAACTTCATACTCTATTATACAAATCTCAAGTCTGGCACTTATCGTACTTCTTTACATTTTATTTTGGGATGTAAGAAGAAAAAAATCTATACAGAAAAGCTATAATCAGCTTAAGAAATCATATTTCGGAAAACTTAAAGAAATTTGTTCGCATGAAACAGAGTTGAATGATATACAAATAAAAAACATCTTGAACCTCAATGATGATTACATCTTTACCTATGCACAAAAGTTACAACTGATAGATTTGTTTCTGGAATTAAAAATGAATATAGATATAAACCCATACAGCATAAAAAATATACAGAATTCCATTAAGGCTTTTAATCTTCAAAACTTCATGGAAGAAAGACTGGTAAAAGGTAAAGATTCCGAAAAATTGAAAATAATCCAGGCCATAAAGTTACTGCATATAAATATAGCAGACAGCTACATTACAAGGCTTATAAACCATAGGGACAAAGACCTGCAAAAGGCAGCACGTCTTTACTATGTAATCAGTAACGATGAAGACCCATTTAAATACATAGAAGGAAAAAATGGAAATGACAATTTCCTGTCATGGGACATGATGGAAACACACCAGATATTTGAAGATTGCAAAAATATAGACAAAAAACTACCGTCGTTCATTCCACCAATGAAACAACTTAACAACAATTCACTGGTTGAATTCTTTATAAAAGAAACAGCTTATTTGGGAACCGATAAGGAAATGGAATACCTTACAGAATATTTAAATTCAGAAAACAAAGAAGTGGTAAAATCTGTATTGGAAAGTATAACATTAAGGAAAACCAGCGGAAAAGAAAACAAGATAAAAGATATATATTATGAAGAGCCTGAAAATATAAAAAGAATTATACTATACACACTACTTGTAACATCTGCCGAAACATCTATAGATTTCTTTAAGGAAGCATTCTACAACACATCATCACAACTTACAAAACGAATGGCACTACAATGCTTATGGAAGGCTGGCGATGAAGGCAAAAAGCTATTTGCTGAAATGGAAGAAAAAACTGACAGTAAAAACAAAATTCTTTTCCTGCATGTAAAAGACAAAATCATCAACAGAAAAAAAATGAGTCTCCATAGTATAAACTAAACACATAAGGCAAATCATTAAACAAGAAAACCATAAAAGAATTTATAATAAGTTTCTACGGACATACAATATTCATATACTCACTTGGACTGATAATATCTTACGTGATATTAATGTGGCTGGCAGAAATCTCAATTCTAAAAAGCAAAAAGAAAAATCTTGAATCGTATGCAAAGAATCTTATAAAAAGAAGTCCTTACACTTCTGGAGTATCTATCGTAGCTCCTGCATATAATGAAGAAATGACTATTGTAGAAAATGTAAACTCTCTTTTAGCTCAAGACTATCCACTATTTGAAGTAATTATTGTAAATGACGGAAGTAAAGACGGAACACTGCAAAAGTTGATAGGCAACTTCGATTTGGTTGAAGTGCCATACGCATACGTTGCACAACTTAAGACCAAACCGTATAAGAGAATGTTCAAATCTACAAATCCGGAGTTTGCCAAACTCAAAGTAGTGGACAAAGAAAACGGAGGGACTAAAGCTGATGCGGTAAATGCCGGACTTAACGCTGCATCTTTCCCGTATTTCATAAACACAGACGTTGACTGTATTTTGGCTAAAGACGCAATAATCCAATGCATACTGCCATTATTGAGCCAGGAAAACATTATAGCAGTGAGTGGAGCAATGGCATTGTCAAACGGATGCAAGGTGGAGAAAGGACAAATTATAGAAGCCTACCCTCCTCATAAGCTGATACCTTTGTTTCAAACATTGGAATATATGCGTTCGTTCCTTATTGGCAAAATGGGATGGTCAACTATCAATGCCATGCCAAATGTATCTGGTGGATACGGACTTTTCAAGACAGATGTTGTGATTTCAGCAGGCGGTTATAGTCCTGACTCATTTGCTGAAGATATGGATATGCTTATAAGAATGGTTGCTTATTGTTGTGAAGCGAAAATTCCATACAAGATAATACAGATTCCTTACACTTGCTGCTGGACGGAAGGTCCCGGAAACCTGAAAGTGTTATCTCGACAACGAATAAGATGGGGACGCGGTCTGATACAGACTTTTTATAATCACAGAAGAATAGTAGGCAACTGGAAATACAGCAGACTTGGTAAAATAACTTTACCATATTTGTTTATTTTTGAATTTCTTGCACCTGTTATTGAATTCTTCGGATTTTTCACATTAATTATTCTAGGTATAATGGGTGCAATAAACTGGGGATATGCACTTATAATGTTCTTGGCAATATATACTTTCTGCGTACTGCTTTCTATTGTGGTTATATCATTCGACTATACAGTAGGAGGATCATACAAAACCGTAAAATCCTACTTATGGATTCTTATAGCCGCGCTTGCAGAACCTTTCATTTATCACCCAATGGTGGTATTCTTTTCCATCAGAGGATACTGGAATTATTTACTTGGGAAGAAAGCTGTATGGGGAGAAATGACAAGAAAGGGATTTGCAAAGAAAGAAACAACAAACTAAATCACAATACAGATTATGAGATTATATACAAAAATAGCTGTTACTATAATAATGCTGTCTATAAATTTCAGCCATATTTACGCTTTAGGATACAATAAAACAGCAGAAGAGTACGACAAGATAATAAAATCCATGTACAGGGAAAACAGTATGGACAGCATTAAAATAATTCTAGATGAAGCGCTAAAGTTATATCCTAATGATACGGATTTGAACAGATGGGCGGGAACATACTTTCTGCAGAAAAAAGAAATTGACAATGCCAGGTATTTCCTTATAAAAGCAATACAACAAGACTCTGAAAATTATCTGGCAAAACAACAGATGGTAGCACTGGAAGAAGGAGAAGGAAACATTTCAAGTGCAATATGCTATGTGAACGAAATGCTGGAACAATACCCATACGATCAAGCTTTATGGAAAAAGAAGATTGGACTATACAGAAAACAAGGTAATGATACTGAAGCAGACCGACTGCTAAACCGTCTCTATACGATATACCCTAATGACAGTACAGTAAGAAATGATTACATAAACAGACTTGAAGAAATTTACATTAACAAAAGAAAAGAGGGTAAAAAGGACGAAGCCGTATCTACACTGAAAAAGCTCATCGGATACAAGAATAACGAAAAGACATATTACCTTGCTCTTGCCAATCTATTGCTACAGCAAGGTCATTCGGAAGAAGCCGCTGCTACATTATCACAAGGATTGGAACATTTTCCAGCCGACAGCGAACTGCTTAAAAAGAAAGCAGAAATAATGGCTGAACGCGGGTATAGTAAAGATGCTGTTGGTTTATTGAGGAAAAGCGACTCTAAAGATTTATATCCTGTAGCTGATGAAATAATGATTGAGGCAGCAAGAAGCGAGAATTGGAAAGACCCATACATACTTTATGGCAGGATATATGAATCAAAAAAATCAAAAGAAGCATTGGATTACCTTATTAGAATATCAATGCAGAGAGAATATTACGATGACGCCCTGTATTACCTGTCCGAAAACAGAAAAAGATATGGAAACAGCGCTGAAATATTATACAAAGAATATACCGTCTTAAAAAGAACAGGCAATAGAAAAGCAGCCTTAAAAACACTTGAAAAATATGTCAGCCTTAATTCTACAGACAAAGACATGTCGGACGAACTGGCATTACTGAAAACAGATGTAGCGGACGAATATATTAATAACAATATATCCGAAGAAGCCATTCCATATCTTGAATCGGCGCTCAATTATTCCAATGATAATGAAATTAAAACATCTATTATAAACAAACTGTTATATTGTTATCAGAATACTAATAAAAACGAAAAGGCTATACTATTAATAGATTCTGTCAGAGCCTCTGAAAACAACAATCTGATATATGCAGAACAAAAGGCCAAAGTCCTTCACAAAATAGGTAAATCAGATGTTGCAATATCAGAACTCGAACAAACTGGGAACATAAATTCAGAAACTTATGAAGATATTTCATTGGATTATGTAAAAAGACTTACGACAGTAGGAGCTGAAAAAAAGCATATGCAGTAAGCAAAAACTGGACGAACAAAGCACCAACTTCACAAAACGGACTGATGTGCGCTATCAGCACATCTGAAGCACTGGAAATGTATGATGAAACTGACAAACTTATAACAAGAGGAAGAAAATTATTTCCAGATGAACAGTTTTTCATACTAAAAGAAGCTGCGGCATTATATCGTAAAAAGAATTATCAAGCAGGCATGAATCTTCTTGACACATGGGTGGATTCATTGTCTGGCAACAAAGAACTGACATCGGCATACTCGGCAAATGCAGAAATGGTAGCACAGGAGTATCTGAAAATGAAAGATGCCGATTCGGCACTGTCTGTTATAGGACGTGCAAAAAATATTGACAACACCAATCAGGAGTTATTATTTCTTGAAGGTAACGCATACGAAATGAAAGGAGACTATAAATCAGCATATGCTTCATATTCCAAATATAAGCCAGAGTCTCTATGGATAAGAGAATACAGAAGAAGACTTTACGGCGTACAGAATAGAGGATATAAAAACACTATTTCTGCCGACATCTTGTCCGGATGGTATTCAGACGGGAACAGGCCAAACACTATAATATCAGCAGCTTATTCACGGAAAATGAAGAGAGACTATATAACTTCAACCATAAATATAAGCACTAAAAACTATGATTCTACATCATCAGAAACAGAAAAAGGGACAGGCAATACAGGAGCACAACTAAGGATAGATTGGGGACATACATTCAATAAACGATGGTCAACCATCTTGGGAGTAGCAGCCTCAACCAGTATATTTCCAACCTGGCTTGCTCAGGCTGGAGCATTTTATGCATTTCCAAAAGATTTTGAAATGGGAGTTACTGTAGGTTACAGAAGAAATTATAATCCTGCCGAAATAATATTAAGCAACAAATCGGGGAATATGTATAACTTAAGATTATCCGGTAATGTATATCGAGATTTATGGAGAGTAAATACCAATCTTGATGCATTCATGCTAAACAAAAACATGTATTTCAACATCAACTCTCAGTTCAAATACTATCCTACATACGACAGAACTACACACATTATGGTATCTGCAGGAATCGGTACGGCACCTGAAGTTGATTTCGTTGATAAACTAATGCCAGGCAGCTTTGAACACCTAAATGCTTCATTGGGAATAGGAGGAGTTTACATGGTTAGCCCAAATATATCTTTAGGATTAACGGCATCTTTCCATTATTTCTACAATCAATCTGAAAAAGACAGTGAAAATCCAGACATCACTGTTACGAATTATAAAAACCTATACGATATTTATGCACACATCATATTCAGTTTTTAAATATTTTATTTACACGATTATACTACTGTCTGTAATAAGTATTTCATGTAATGCAAAGACCGAAATCTCAATTTCAGTCCCAAACGGATACTCTATACTTCCTAAAAATGAAAATAGTGATATAGACAAGAAATGGGCTGAATATATGCTGTTCCAATCAATAAACAGAATAAATAACAAATCCATAATAGAAAACAAAAAAACAAATAAAAAAGATTTTCTGAATATTTACGTTCATATAAGTAATTCTACATTATTTGATTATTCAATATCAACCGGTAACAATGAAATAACCTTAACAGCATCATCAGAAAAAAATATGCTATGGTTAGTTTATCAATGTATCGCTAAAATATCTGAATTCGACAGCAGATGGAATGCAAAAGATCTCGATCCGGCAATAATAAGCCTCTCTGACACAAAAAAGAAATTCGATTTCGGTTACAGAAGCATATATTCATCGCCAATGACAGATACAGACAAAATAGCAATAAGTGGCGATATGCATGTTGATTATGACTGGGGATTATGGGGGCATAACCTTAATAAAGTATTCAAAAATAAAGAAATACCTTTGGAAGCTATGGCAACGGTAAACGGAAGAAAGACAGACTCTCAATTCTGTTTTTCTTCAGAGACTCTCATGAAGGCCATTTCGGAATATATAATAGACTCATACGGTAATGGTAATGACGGAAACAAGGGATGGTTTTCAATAATCCCTAATGATAACATGGAAGTATGTACCTGCGAGAAATGCAAAAAAGTAGGAAATACAAACAAATCCGCCACACCAGCCGTAACCTCACTAATCTATAAACTGGCAATAGAATTTCCTAACCACCGCTTTTATACTTCCGCATATAATACTACTTCGGATGCTCCAAAGAATAAACTACCTGAAAATGCAGGAGTTATAATAAGCGCAATAGACCTGCCATTGAATACAGGCAACTTTAATTCTACAGAATATCTAGACTGGAAGAAAAAACTTAACAAATGGCAGGCTGTCACTGACAAAATCATAGTATGGGACTATATGAGAAATTTTGATGATTATCTTACCCCCTACCCTTGTCTTTTTAGCATACAGCACAGATTAAAATGGTTTAAAAGTCTTGGAATTTACGGTATTTTCTACAACGGAAGCGGTGACGATTATTCCACTTTTGACGATATGCAGACGTATATAATATCATCAATATTGAAAAATAGCGACATAGACGTTATGGCCTTAACAGAAAAGTATCTAGAAAACTTCTACACTAAAAGTAGCAAAGTGATATATGACTATTATTCCAAACTAGAAACAGAAATCAAAGAAAAAAATATTACTTTGGAATGGTATTCAGGAATAGACTATGCTATTAACAGTTACCTGAGCCCGGAGAATTTCAGAAGTTTCTATACAGAGCTTGACCTGATAGCAAAAAAAACTAAAGATGAAGAAAGAAAAAAGTTGAATATGCTATTAACAGCTCTTAACTACACCCAACTGGAAATTATACGAAGCGGTCATTATAAAAACGAAATAAAGAACAAAGAAAAAACAAACGAATATCTTGAACTTCTGAAAGGATACGTGCATTTCAAAAACATGACAAAATACAGAGAAGCATTCGGAAATATTTCCGAATATATAGACTCTTGGGAAAAAAATATTTATTACAATAAAAACAACGAGAATGCAATATCCATAAAAGAAAAAGAATATGGTCAGAAACTTACAGACGGCTATTATGGCTCTCCTTTAGACTACCACACACATTGGGTTATCCTCAAGAAAGATATAAACGAAATTAGTATAAATACAAAAATTTCTAATAAGGAAGCTAAACTTGAGCTGTCTTTTCTGAATGCTCCAAAATGGAAGATAAGTCCTCCATCAAAAGTTGAAATATTCCAAAACAACATCATAAAAGGAACATGGAAACCGGAACATAAAACCACAGATGACTTTTCTGTAATAAAGGCTACATTTACCACAAGTAGCTTAGAAACCGGAAAAGAAATAAGAATATTGATATACAAAGGGAATAAACCGCAAATAGCATGTGACGAGATAAATATTTACAATATTAAACAATAAAAGATATGAAACGCATCAACATATTTATAACCGCATTCTTATCAGTCATTTATTATGGATGTAGTTCGGAGCTTAAACCTACCAGTGTCATAATCAACGATACAGTGAGACATTACTACCCTATAGCAACCGATGATATATTGAAACTGAGTTACGAAATAGAGAACACAGGGAAAGAACCACTGGTTATCAGCGAGATACAGACCACATGTGGTTGCATAGCAACAGACAATCAAAGAAAAGTCATTCCTGAAGGCCAAAAAGCTACAATAAACTTTGAGTATGACAGTTCAAAAAATATCGGATACGTAGAACATGAAATTTTACTGTATGGGAATTTTGAAAATTCAAGCATTTATAAACTCTATTTCGATGTAAATGTGGTACCTGGTACAGATTATACAGAGGACTATGAGATTCTATACAAAGAGAGAAAAAACAATATATCTGTAAAGAAAAACTATTACATAGACTCTTTAACAAAAGACAGATAAAAGTTAAATGCGTATAAATATTACAATACTTTGAAAATAAAACCGTATATTGTGATGTAATAATTTTAACTTTAAATTTAATTAGTCATGAGAAAGTACATTGCTGAACTATTAGGCACTATGGTCCTGGTATTGCTAGGATGTGGTAGTGCGGTATTTGCAGGCGGAGTAGCCGACACTGTAGGCGCAGGAACAGGAACAATCGGAGTAGCATTAGCTTTCGGTTTATCTGTTGTAGCTATGGCATATTGCATCGGAAACATATCAGGATGCCACATAAATCCGGCCATTACATTCGGGGTATGGATGAGCGGCAAGATGGATACCAAAGATGCATTCATGTACATTGTGTTCCAAATTATTGGAGCAATAATAGGAGCCATGATACTGGCTGTCCTTGTAAGTACGGGAGGACATGGCGGTCCGACTATGACCGGTGCGAATACTTTCGATAACGGAGAAACAGCACAGGCATTCCTGGCAGAAGCAGTTTTCACATTCATTTTTGTACTTGTAGTGCTTGGTGCCACTGACGAAAAAAGAGGCGCCGGCAACATGGCAGGACTAGCCATAGGACTTACACTAGCACTAATCCATATTGTATGTATTCCTATTACAGGAACATCTGTTAACCCTGCAAGAAGTATAGG
>JAHLFB010000283.1 GCA_018884025.1 Candidatus Phocaeicola faecipullorum | reverse complement strand
ACCATCCCGTCCAGCTCCGAGGTGTCCAGCTCGTTGTCTGTCACGGTAGTCTGCATGGCACACTCCTTTGAGTGGGCATTCAGCGAACTGCCGCAAGTACGGCATTTATATTGTGTACTTCCTTGTCCGAGCGTAGCCCCGTCCGAACAGGTTACGCTGATAGTCACGCTCTCGCATCCCTGCAATTTGGCCGCATCTGTTGCCTGATAGTAATTCCGCGCGTCGGAAGCAATATAATAGGTATATCCTTCTTCATTGTCGTTGAACTCTGACAAGCGGGCATTCAACTGTGCCTTAAAAGTGTTCAAATCCATAGAATAGGAATCAAACACCTCTTCATAAATGACCTCTTCGTGGTTCCATTGTTTTTTTACATGTATTTCATATGCGTATGCCTTTTTTGTCAGTTTGTCACCTCGTTTGATGAGGTAGCTGTTTTGACTGTAATTGATGGTGTAGCTGTATCCGTCGTTTTGGTTGTTAAGCTGCTGTACGCGATTCCGTGACCAGCCGGCAAACCGTTCGGAATTGGAGAGTGCCTGCTCACGCTGTGAGGCGTTGGGATAGAATCCTGCATCGGTCGTCTCGAAGCGTGTCCATTCACTACCGTTCAGGATGCTGTTGTCATCCGTCGGAGGATAGTAGTCGCATAGGGTAGTGCTGCCTTGTTCACGACGGGCGATATACCATCGTTGGGTGTAATAGTTGCCGGCTCCTTCGTCCATGTAATCGGTTATCCACGAAGTGAGATTGTAATTGCTGAAGTCAAACAGACCCGCAACGTTTTCCTCACCGCCAACCATATCAAGTAACAGGCCGCCGATGTCGGACTCTGCTTGTTCAAACAGTGTGGCGTAATGGTCGTACAGGTCAATGACTTCACTGACTTTGCCTCCTATCAGTTCATGGAACGAACTGGTCTGCAACAGGGCATCTCCGATATTGCCGATACCCGCTGTTGCAAGTCCTACCCCCATGTTATACAAGTTGTCGAGGTCGCTCTGAAGGTTTTCCTTGGTAATGTTGTCTGATACACGAGCCATGTCATTCAATATACGCTGCCAGTCAGCTTCACCTATTTCTGAGAGTTTCAGCAAAGGGGCGATTTCTGCCCGGATTTCCAGAAAGGCTATGTCTGAAAAAGTCAACGTACTATTGGTTACGATACTTTCAAATTGCATACACAGGTTTTTCGTGTCATCGCAGATTTTCATCAGGTAACTGCCCCAATAAAGAGCTGTCTGCGGAGAGCGGAGCATCATCTTGGCCACCACCCAGGTCTTCGGAATGATTTTATGGGCGACCATGTTGTAGATACGACGGTAATAATAGTTCTCCGTACTGCTGCTCCAGATACCTAGGTCGGACAGTGCCTTGTGTTCTAGGAACTTCGACGAGAAGATTCCGGCTGCGGCAACTTCCGCAGCCGTATAATGTTTGAGGATATCATCGACTTGTTCGCGATAATAGCTCTCAGCCACCGCTTCCGTACCGAAAGCAGCAGCCATTGCCGCTACGGTGCGGGCATCATAGTTCACGCTGTAATATTGGGCGTAAACATGCTGCGCAACGGCAAACAGAACGGCTATTAAGGCGAATAAAAGTCGTTTCATTATTTTATTGTCTTTAAAGATTTGATTTTACTTCCTTGTGTTCGAAATACCAGCGTTCGGCGTCAATGCTGTCCTCCGTGGATAATTGGCAGAATAACTCGTGGATGACGAAGGCGTCCTTGAAGGCGCGTTTCATCCGTGCCAGGCGGGAGCAGAAGCATTTTACATACCAGGGTTGTCCCAAATAGGCTTCGCGCACGGAATGATAGCGCTGCCATCCCAAATCATTGAGCCGATTCCCGCCCATAGGACTGCTGTGAAGTTCCCGGTACAGGTCTTCCCGGTATTTATTTTCATCAAAAACGTACATGTTTGGCGGTGTCGCGCGTATCTGATTACACATGTCATAGACTTCTTTTTCTATGGGATGTTCCAAATAATATTGGTTCAGGTATTCTTCAAGTTCCGCATCCGACATACCTAGCCGGAGGGAATATTCCGTCAATAGCCGCTCAATGGCTGACAACTTGTCTTCAGTCATGTTGTCTTCTAACAGCAGTTCTTCTTTAGTCATCATGCAGAACTCACGGATGGTCAGTAAGTTGAGTTTTGGATTGTCGATTAAAATCTGCTGTCTTGTCAGACTGCTTTCAAAGCCCATCTCGTTAAGACCGACTCTAAGAGATAGGGTAATCAGGATTCTTTTTGTTTTCATTTTTCTTCTGTTGTTGATGTTAAGTTCAATACCCGTCCTGCCGCATTTACCTTTTGAGCGAAAGGCAGGGACTTGTTTATGCCACTGGCATCCCAGTCGCGGCAATATGCTTCGATAGCCTCCTGGTGACTGCACCGGAGTTCTTTCTTATAGAGCTTTAATGCTTCCTTCTCTGCACGTTCTGTGGTATAGGTCATATAGCACTCATGGGGCTCCTCCACACCGTACACACCACTGGTACTGCCCCGTCGGATGAAGACTTCGCGGAAGAAACTGCGCCCCTCCTTGTTCTCCAATCGGTTGATGGTGAATATCTTCTTGCAGTCCACATCAGTCAGCCCGAGGATGGCCTTGATGCTGTCGAATCGCTCCTTGAATTTGCTTTGGTCAAGCAGCATTACCACATCGGAGTTGTTGATGATGGCTTCCTTCACAATTTCGCTGCCGATGATGTCTTGTATCTCCTGTGTTACCACGCCTACACTGGCCCAAAATTTACGGGCGGTCTTGTACATAAATTTGATGTATTCCGCCATGAGCGGCGAGGCAATGGCTTTCCAGGCTTCCTCTATCACCAATACTTTGCGGTTTTTCTTGATGCGCATTTTCTGCAAGAAAACGTCCATGATGATAAGAGTCACGATGGGGAACAGTTTCTTGTTTTCCTTGATTGCATCCACTTCGAATACGATGAATGTCTCCGAGAAAAGTGTGGTGTCTACGTTTTCGTTCAATATCTTATCGTAGTTGCCACCCTTGTAGAACGGCTGTATCATATAGGTGTACTTGTCGTAGTCTATCTCCGTAATGTTGTTTTCCAGACAAATCAGTTCCAGCCGCTCACAGGAATATTCATAGAATGTGTTGAATGACAAGGAGGTGACTTTCAAGGCTTTTCTCCGCTCTTCCAGCAGGCGTATTTTATCATCGACTTTTTTCTCCAGACAAGTCATGTCCTCCACGCCCCATGTCCCTTTACGCTTTTCGGCAGCTATCAGGGATTTGCGCAAGGTTTCTCGCTGCATTGCATTATAGCCGTCAAATCCTTGAAAATAGGCATCATAGTAGTCTGTCACCATTTGTTCCACAATACGAAATTCCAATTCCGTGATTTTTGCCTCTGAACCTTTCCATATCATTAGAATCAGGTTCTTCAGGAAGTCAATCTTCTCAATGTTCAACTCTTCCTGTGTGATGTTGAAAGGGTTCATTGTGATGGGCTTCTCCTCCGTATAACTGATGTATTTTCCGCCGAGGTATTCACAAAGCCCCTCGTAGCTGTTACCTGTATCGACCATCACCACATCGGTACCCTGCTCATGGAGCTGACGCACGACCGAGTTCATGTGGAAGCTCTTGCCACTGCCGGAAGGACCGAGGCAGAAGAAGTTCGAGTTGTCCGTCAGCTTGTTCTTTCCCTCCTTTCCCGTGATGTCGATGGCTACAGGCACGCCCTGACGGTCGGTATAGTAGATTTTCAGTGGCGTATCCTCACTGTGCTGGATGTGTTCCTTGTACATCAGGCACATGGCTGCATCACTCAGGGTCAGGAAACGGTCATATTCTTCGTTCATGCTGAAACAGTTTCCCGGAAAGGAACTGACAAATAGTTCCAGTTGGTTATAGGCATGTTTGCTGATGTGTATGCCCATGCGTCCGAAGGCGTTTTCCAGATGGTTCGTGCATTTCTGTATATCCGCATCGGCTGGTATGCCGACAATCAGATTGAAGTGAGTGTACACAAGCATCTTGCTCTCACGTGCCACTACTTCCTGGACTTTCTTGATGTCTTCTACTGCCATCTGGTTACTCGGATTCGGAATACTAGCATGTCTGTTTTTCTTCTTATCCAACATTGACAGTTCCCGTTTCTGGTTGGGCATGAAAATCATCTGGTTATAGACCACTGTTTCCGCACCAGGTATGCTGTCGATGACCGATAACAAATCCACGGGCATGTCAGTGTTGTTCACCTCGATATTCGTATAGGGACGTATCAGCGAAGGAAGGGAGGCGTAGTCCACATCCACAATACTGTACACCTTGCATCGTTTTCCACCCATTGATACCGTTTCGTCATCCACCTTGAAGTTTGTCATTGAAACGACGCGGTTTCTGAAGTCCATTGCGAAATAACGGTCCACATATTCGCTCGCTTCGCCCTTGTTTAAGAACTCCGCCTGTACTCCGGCATCACGTAACTGGTCTTGCACCTTGCGTATCTTTACGAGAAAATCACGCCACTTTTTACTGTCAAATGAAAACAGACGGCTTTTCTTGGCTTCCTGTGTGATAGTCAGGTAACAGATGCTGTCTGTGTATTCACGCCCCTTGAAGTACCGGAAATAGGCGGAGGAGAGAAACTCACGCTTCTCACCACTTGCATCCTCGAACTGCTTGCGCACGAAGATATCCTGTTTGTGGATGGCATAGCCTTCGCCCAGTGTTTGTGCGATAGCTGTAAGCAGATGTGTGTACTCATAATAACTGTCTATGTTCGCACAATATTTCTGCACCGGATTTTCCATTTTCAGTATCGCTGAGTATTCTCCTGTTTTAGTGTACAGTATCCCTACGCCTTTGACTTCTTCCACGGAGAAGTAAATATCCTGAAAAATCCGCTTGCGCTTTCCGCCCGTACCGAATGCGTAAACAGAGACGGCCATGCCAGCACACAGGGTGATGAAAAGAAGTAGGATGTATAGTGTCATTGTCACATATCATTAAATAAAGGCAGGCTGGCCATATTCCGGCGCAGCCTGCCCGCCGTTCAACATTCAACAGGGTCTCACGATGTCGTGAAGGCCTTTTCTTTTTCTTCTCATAACTTCTTGGAATAGGCGTAAACATATACGCCACGTCCGATTTTCTTGGTGTGAAGTCCTTTGCGTTGTTTGATCATGATGAGCGCGATGCCTGTGGATAGGACAACGGCTAATATGGCCAGCCCTACCACAAACCCCGCCAGGCAGTAGGCAACGATGAATCCGGCAATGGAACCACCGGCTACTCCTGCCGCCCAGTAGATGTAACGTCCCTGCATCCCCATAAACTCAAGAGGTCGTTGCAAGCCCTTGAACAGAGGGTAGTCAGGATAACGCTTGTCTTTCTCTTTCATGCCGCTACTGTTTTAGTTCCCGAGACCGAAAAACAACGGCAGGGCTTGTGCCGCAGCAATCAGGAAGATACAGGCACCGACGACCATCATGATTTTCTTCTTGACATCCTGCTCCTCGTTGTTCATGGCGATGTACACGCTGATGGCACCCACAATAGCCACGACTCCGGCAATGGCATAGCATAGCTTCACAACGATAGGAACATACTTGGCGATTTCCTCTGCTACCGTTGTCAAAGCATTGGTTCCGGCGGTATAGTCTCCGGCCGTATTCTGCGCCATGACTGTTGCCACACAGGTCAACAGCATAATAGCGAGAATCTGTACTCTTTTCATACACGCCAACTTACTCATCATTCTTCTGATTCTGTTTGTCATTCTTGCTTCTTGTTTTATTGGTTCATAAATAATTTAAACATCTTTGATACATCTCACGTCATACGCTTACTGCTGTTATATGCGATATCCGAAGAAAGCCGGGAATACAATCGAAGCTCCGATAATGAAAAGGCAAGCTCCGAACAGCCCGACAATGGACTTGACAATGCCTTCTTCTCCAGTGTTCATCTTGATGTATATCTGGAGCGCGGATACGATGGCGAATACCGAGGCGATAGCATAGCAGATGTATAGGACATACAGCATCATGGTCACAACAAAGTCGTGCATCGTTGCCAATGCGTCTGCGCCCCAGGTATAGTTCACGCTTCCGCTCTTGGCGAATGCGGAACAGGGGATTACGAGGAATAGGGTGCATAGTTTTTCTCTTGTTTTTGTCATCACTATAATTTGTCTTTTAGTGGCTTCCACTCTAATTTCGGACGGTTATCCAACTGTCCTCCCGATATCATGGCTTTGTACATCTCTTGTGATGTGTACGGATCGGACAGATAACCGTTTGTCTCTTCCATACGGGCTTCCATCTTTGCTTTCAGTCGTTCCAGACGTTCTTCTGCCGTCTCAACCGGTGTTTCCACACTGTTTCCCTTCTTTTCTGATGGAACATCCGGCACTGATTCCGTGGCATATTTGGCACTTCCTACACTGAATCCGTTTTCTTCTTCAACGACATCCACGCTCTCTTCCGGGGTATCGTCTGTTCCAAGGTCAAATACCTCTTCCGTAGATTTTTCCTTGCCTCTTTTCCAATACAGGTCGCGGACGATATTCAATGCATAGTATATGATATACAGTATCGTCAGCACAAGAGCAAATATCCAGTATGATTTCATTTTACTAAGTATGATTTTAGATAAATATTTTTTTGTGCGACGGCAAAGAAATGTATTATATTCAGAAGCAAAAAGGATTTTTATCTGAAATCTAAATTTTGAATATCATATTTGTTGTAAACGTAAAAATCATACTTAATTTTCATACTTAATCATATTTATACCGTAAAATCGGGCATAAAAAAAGCCCTCCTGGTGGAGAGCTTTTAGGGTGGGCTTGAAATAGGATAGGACCGATTACAATTTCTTTCCTCGCAGATAGTCGTTCAAATCTTTGTATTCACTGTAACGAGCAGTTTCATTGACTGTTTTTATCCCGAAAATTCCAGCAATGGTTTCCAGAGCCTTTTGCCCGGCAATATCATTATCCAAATAGCAGTGGATGTATGAATAAGGTTCTAATGCCTGTAGGGTTCTTTTCAGGTTACTGACGGAATTCATTACGAGATGGTCACACGGCGCATGTACGCATACAACGGTGTCACCCGCCTGTTTCAGCGTCATGTAAGAGAGAAAGTCCATGAAACCTTCATATACGCAAATATGCTGCTGTATCGCATCGGGTTTGTAAAAGATGCATGTGATGTCTTTCTTCCGGATGCAGCCTTTATAATAAGGATTACGGATTTCATAGCCACCGGACATGTTTTCGAAGGCGATGGAGAAGTAGTGTCGCTTACGCAATTCATAATGGATTTCCAGACAATACCTCCGGGCAATATCCGTGTTTATGTAGCGTGACCGCAGGTAAGAGAGCAAGGCATGGTGTTCCAATGGCAATATCTTTATACCTCTCATAGCGTCTTCTGTTGTCGTATCAGGTTGTATTTGAGCAAGGGATGGCGGCAAAAGGGCCGTCTGGCAGGCAATCAGGCGCAGCGCCTCCGATACGGTGTGCATTCCATAAAGCCGCATGACGAGTTCAATAAGGCCGCCTCCTTCCGAAATGGCAAAATCATACCATTCGTTCAGTCGGTCATTCACCTTGAATGATGCCGTATGTTCTTCCCGGTATGGGGATAAATACCAATATTGATTGTTTGCTGTGCGTACCGGCTTGTATCCGAGTGATTGCAGGAAGTCCACGATACGTATCTGTTTTGCTTCTGATATATTCATTGTCTATATTACGTTTGGTATGGTTTTACAATATATACCCACAAACTAAACCGGCACGGTTCAGATATGAAATTGTTCGTTGTATATGTAGCCGCTGCCGGTTTTTCGAATGGCATCATGCTGGAACAGGAACTTGCATAGATTGACCAGTGTATTTCTGCCACGACTGTACCCGATGCTGTCATATCCTTTTTTTAGCGCGTCAAGCAAACATTGATATCCAGTAATGTCGCTGTTCCCGAATGCGACCTCCAATGCCATGCGGTGTTGCTGCTCCGTCATATCCGTATAGGATGATAGTCGTTCGCGTTTGTTCATCTTGAACTGATGGTTTTCCACCAGATGTGGCAAGGAATCGTCTCCTATTTCAAATGCAAACGGGGTAAACTCACGGTCTCGAATATGCATGGCCCGCACCTCGCTGATTCGTCCGTCTTCCGTGTTCTTTGATATCTGTAGTATGGTTTCGGCTTTGTTGTTCAGTTCGGTTCCAATGTGTCCGCGCGTATTGTCATCCCCTTTGTTCAAGTGAAGAACCGTATGTATATGCAGTTCGTAGTAGCTTGACCATCTCATAAGTTCATTGATAATATCAAGCGATTCACTTGGACTGTTGATGTCGTGAATAAGGTCACGTATGCCATCGATAATGACAAGGCCGATGTTCTTTTCTTCGTGAAGTGCCCAGCGGATGATGTCCCGTCTCTGGTCTGGCGTGTATTCACGCAGCACGAAGAACTCTATGCGGTCGGTCTCCTGGTCTATCGGCATTCCGGCAAGGGTGAGTATCCGTTGCAATACCTTGTGACAATGGCATTTGCTTTGTTCCGTATCAATATATAATACACGGTTTTTGCAGGATGGCAGATCCGCTTTATACTTCAGCACTTCTTTTCCTGAAAGAGCTGATGCTACGATGGCACTTACATTGAATGTCTTTTTACTTTTCGGTTTACCTGTGGACGCACTGAAATTTCCGAGTGTGGCCACCGTCACACCGTCTATCTGAACGATTTCCTGCGGAAAGTCATATTTTTCCGTTACATTCAATCGGATGTATTTCAGCAGCGAACGGTATTTTTCTTCATCTATCCGATGATTGTCTGGCAATGTCATCTCCGTTCTCATTTTTTCCCTCCTTTCCTGACTTTACTGTTTTTGCTTTGATAAATAATCTGGCTCGCCCGTTTCTCAATCTCCTCATGGGAAAGAAGCGAGGTACGTTTTATCCAGTCGTTCAAATCATCTCTGAGGATGAAGATATTCTTGCCATTAGGCTTGTACACTGTCAGTTCTTTCGTTGATGTCAGCTTATATACATAGCTTTTAGATACCTGTAGGTACTCCGCGACTTCGTCTATGTTTAGGAAATCCTTTGCAGCATAGGCAATCTTTTCTATTCGGGCAACATGGGACAGGAGTTCGTCCAGTGTCCCGAAACGCCTTAAAAAATTCTCTACATGCAGTATTTGTTTTTGGAATTCTTCCAGCGAATTGTTCTCTAGGAACCCTTTTAGGCCCTCTATACGTGCTACCAGCAAATCGATATCTTTTCTGTTCATTACGCATTCCCTCCCGTACAGGCTACCGCCTCGTCTGTTTGTATTCGATTCTTCATGGCCCATTCGCATAATTCCTTCCGATTGAAAAAGACAAGTTTACCGTTGGGCTTGTAATGCGGTATCTGCCTGGTCGAAGTGAGCTTGTAAATATAGCTTTCCGACAGCCCTAGATAGGCTGACGCTTCGGCTGTGGTCAGCACCTCCTTGACAGCCCAAATACGTTCATTGATTTGGTCTATACGGCCTTCGATGTCGGGAATCTTCTCCACTTCGTCCATTTTGCTTTCCAAAGACTTGATACGTTCTATCGGTTTTTCTGAAGTCATTGCAGTTATCACTTTTTCTATCCGGGCCACAAGGCTGGACAGCGACTTGTTTCCGTAAGTCATGTTTCGATGTCTCATTATTTTTCTGATTTTGTTTGACAAAAAGAGGTTGCCCTCCGCAGTAATCGATTACGGAGGGCAAAGTTATTGGCACAAGTCCGAACACTGATGTTGATAGTGTTGATTCTCAATGCACTTCTTAATAAAATTCTCAACAAATTTGGTTTCCTTTAGTTGACTTTCCTGCTTTTGATTCGTTCTATATAGCCATCTATAACGGACATGAACTTCTTTTCTGAAAGGCCGGGCTGTGTGTCTTTGACACGGTTTAGGGTCGAGGAGAGGTCATGTTGGTTAAGAAACTTTCGTCCAGATGAACTGATGATGAGTTTTCTCTTGGAAATGATGGCCTGCCAGTTATATGGGATGATTTCATACATGGCTAATTTATCCAAGAGTATCACCAGTCTGGTGTTGTTGCGGGAGGTAACAGGCTGCAATGTTCCGGCCATATAACGTGATGCCACATCGTCAGCATTCATCTGTTCTTTAAATAAATTGACCTCATTGGCAAGTTGCACAATGAGGTCAATCGTATGCCTATCAAGCAATGGTTTGATAATGTTGCCCGGTGAAGCTACGTGCCTGTTAGGAGATTCCTTACATGCTGATGCTGATTCCCGTTGCGGTAAGTCAGCAGCATAGAATTCATCCAGCAGGAGTGAAATTTCTACTTTACCGAGAGTGGGACGTACAAAATATTTGTGCGCTAACTCTTCGTGTTCACGTAGCAAAGCAACTACGGTGTAATAATTCTTCTGATGTTCATTCTTGCTCCATGCATCGGTCGCGTCGTGGTATCGCGTGGAGTGAATGAAGTCGAGCATGTACCGCCTGTAGCTCTTCTTGTTAGGGATTACTTCAGTTTTGTACAACTCATAGGCTTGTTTGACCAACCGGAATAGCCCTTGTTTACCGGTCTGTGCAGGCGTCCATTTGGAGCTGCACACCTTCTTCTTCAAAAAGAGAGAGGGGCAAAGTTTGTTTCTTTGTCATATTACTATATATTTTAGGTTGGGTTGGTGTCATCTTTACTGGCTGTTATAGGTGAAATGCTCTTTCTGCCGGACTTGTGTGTCCCGACATACTTGTCTGCTATGGTTTTGAGTTCAGTGTTGTATGTTTCCAGCAATCCATTCTTCACAAGAATACGGAAATTACTGTTCAAACTGGTCAGGTTCGGCTGTTTCCCATTCGACAAGCAGAAACATGCTGCACATTTTTTCCAGAGGTCGTATGGGTTGTCTGTTTTGAACGCTATATGTACAAAATACATTAGCTGGCTTTGTGACTTTATCCATTTTACTGGTTTCTTGAACTCTTTATCATCAAACAAGCTATTGAAGTCGGAAAGGGTAGTATTCGGGTCGATGTATTCTCCTTGGAGCAGGGCTGCAAACATTTTTTTTCTATCGGATTCTCTCCGGCTGGAATGAAATACTACCTTGCTTGTATGTATGGGACGCTTCGGGGGTATAAAATCCTCTTCCGACAGATTCTCCACGTGGTTGAATTCCTGGCAAATCTTTGCCAAGCGTGTATCGAATATATCCAGCCACCCGGCCCGTTTTATCCAACTATAACCGGTAATGAGACATTGTTTGTGAGGAATCTTGCCTTTGATCCGGAAGCAGCATTCGGCTTTTATCCACAAAGTCTTTTCATTATACTTGGAGAATGCCAAGTGTACGAAATAAGCAAGTTGCCGTTGCCCTTTCTTCCATTCCACCGGTACAGTGAATTTCTCTTTGTCGAAAATTCCCATAAAAGAATCCAAGCGTGTATCCGGGCTGATATACCCATGTTCAATTAAATTATTGAAGAGTTTTTCCTTGTCCTCATCTTCCTGTGGTGTATAAAATATCTCAATATCGTGTTTCGGACAGAGCTCGGAAAAATCAACCTCAGGATAGAGCCTTTTCGTCTTTGTGAAATCATCCGTCTTATACCTGGGAGGGTTACAGGTACTGATACGATAACTATTTTCACGATTCCACAATCTCTCAAAGTAAGCATAAGTATGCTGGAATCCGCAGATGGATGACACTGCGAAAGCTATGACTCTCAGTTGTATGGTCTGTGTCTGTGGCAAAGGTTGGAAATGACTGTCCAGCATACCGGCATTCACGGCCCTTTGCAACAGGGTTGCCACCTGTTTATTGGCCAAAGGCTCTGTGAGATCAGCATATTGGCTTTTATGTTCCTCCTTATATTTGTCACATATTGACATTAATTCTTTTAGGCTTTTTACATAGTTCTCAAGTGAATATATATAAGCAGCTCCGGTATTATTCCTATGTTTCTTAATATAATCTTCCACCAGATCGGTAAAGCCTATATTCCTTATTTGCCAGACCAAACTATTGGAAGGGTTCTTTTTTATATATTGAATGATTTCCTGTGTCCACTTTGCAAGATAGGACAATTCGGGTGATAGTGATTCTATCTCTTTTCCAACATCGACCCGATATTTCCATTCACCGATAATACGATTGATTTTGGCTATTTTGATAACGACTTCCTGTTTTGTCATAAATTGTGTGGTATTTATTCAATTTCTGGAATTAAAGATACTGCATTCTGTTTACTCTTGTCTAATACTTTGGCATATATTTGTGTTGTGGAGAGCTCTCGATGCCCAAGCAGCTTTGATACGGTGTAAATGTCGGCACCGAGATCAAGCATCAGGACTGCAAAGGTATGACGCCCGCAATGGAACGTCAGCTCCTTGTACATTCCAGCCGCCATACACCAGCGTTGAAGTTCCACAGAGGTGAAAGAACCGTATGTAAATCCTGAAAAAACCCTGTCTTCAGGATTGCCTCTTTTTCCCAAATACTTCTCCGCCTGGGGGGTGATATCGAGATATTCCTGTCCACCTGTCTTTTTCTGTTTGAATATAATTCGAGTGAAATCACCGAATTTCTGCACATCGCCCCAAGTTATCTTCTGAATGTCACTTTTGCGAAGCCCTGTCAGGCAGGAGAAAAGGAAAGCACGTTTCAGGGCGGGATAACGACAAGGGGTAGCCGCCAGTTTCTTAATTTCCTCCAGTGTCAAGTAATCACGCTTCACTTCAGCGGCCTTGAATCCCTCAATGCCCACAAGAGGATTATAAGGCATGATACGGTTGTTGAATGCATGGTTAATGCAAGCGCGGAGCTTGTTAAAGTAAGATAGCTTAGAGTTCTGCGACAACCCCTGGAACGAATCTCTTTCCATACGGGGGTGAACCCGTTTGTGCGTGTCTTTTTCCACATTATTCAAAAACTCTTTGAATCCAAGGATAAATTCAGGTGTAACATTACGAAACGTAGTTGACTCATCACAGTACATTTCAAGGTAGCGCAGACAGCTGTGCCAGTTTCCATAATTTCCCTTCGAGTCTTTTCTTTTTTTCCGTTCTTCTACCATTTCACGGAAATATTCAAGAAACGGTGTGTCGTCCTTGAATTGCCTAGTGAATGAATACTCACCGTTTTGGATTTCAATTAACCGCTTTGATTTAATAGCTTGCGCCGTGGCAAGTGTCTGACGGTTTTGTTCCTTTTCAGCTGGTGTTTTAGCATCAATCAGATACAGTTTCAGATACTCCTTATGGCGCTTACCATTCCGATAGATATCGAGGTACAAACTCATACCGCCGTTAGACAATCGCTTCTCACGAAGTTTAACCGGCTCTTTCTGTGTAATTGCATCGTTCTTTGCCATATCCTTCTTTATTTATAGTAGGTTTACTCATTTATCTTGCCATTTGTCCCACGAGGGACAGTATTTTGTCCCTCGGAACACGTTCGGGGGACAATCTGGGGACAAAAATACAGAAAAAATATGCAAATACGTAGAAAATATGGAGAAAAAGAACAAATATAATTTTCTTAAAAATGCTTGATTTTGTGCATTTTACAGAGTTATATTTGTTCTTTCTTAGCTTTTCTTTTCACGGCATTATTTTCCGATGCAAAAATTCCTAAATATATTCCCCAGCACCTCATCATTCGTGATCTCCCCACCTACGATTTCCGCTAAATGGAAGAGACATTCCCTTAAATCCTGGCTTACCAAGTCACCGGATAGGCCCATTGACATGCCGTCATGTACGCGATGGATAGCTTCAAGGGCGTGGGAGAGAGCTTCGTAATGACGGACATTGCTTACCACAACGTCGTTTTGAGTTACTTCCGGTAGTGCAGCGGCTTTGATAAGGAGTTTCTGCAATTCTGCTATTCCTTTGCGCTGTTTTGCAGCAATGGAGATTATTTCGTAATTCATGCCGGAATCTTCTGATGTCGATACAGGGTTTATGATAGTTACACCGGGCAGGTCCTTCAGACATTCAGACTGCGTAGCATCATTCGCTATATCGCATTTGTTCATCACCAGGATGAGTTTCTTTCCTTCACAGCGTGGAATTACCTTGTCCTTCAGTGCGTCAATCTGTACCTTGGCTTCGGTGCTGTCTATCACCCATAGCACTATTGAGGCCTGGTCCAGTTTCTGGAAGCTGCGTTCTATACCTAAACTTTCTATTGTGTCCGTCGTTTCACGAATGCCGGCTGTATCTATAAATCTGAAAAGAACACCGTCGATGTTCATAGTGTCCTCTATCACGTCGCGGGTGGTACCGTGTATGTCGCTTACTATGGCGCGTTCCTCGTTCAGGAGGGCGTTAAGTAGGGTAGATTTACCTGCATTCGTTTCGCCTATTATGGCTACCGGAATGCCGTTCTTTATTGCGTTTCCTACGCTGAATGAATTTACAAGTCCTTTTATTACCGTTTCCACCTGTGATGCTATTTCCGAAAGTTCCGAGCGGTCGGCAAATTCCAGTTCTTCGTGGTCGCTGAAATCGAGTTCTAGTTCCATGAGGGATGTTAGGTGCAACAGTTTTTCTCTCAGAGCTGACAGCTCACGGCTGAATCCTCCGCGCATCTGGTTCATAGCCATGCGGTGTGTTGCTGCCGAGGTGGACGCTATAAGGTCTGCCACAGCTTCTGCCTGACTGAGGTCCATCTTGCCGTTCAGGAATGCTCTCTGCGTGAATTCTCCCGGTCCTGCGGCACGGCAACCGTTCTTTATCAGGAGTTGCATTACCTGTTGAAGTATGTACGATGAGCCGTGACATGATATTTCCGTCGAGTCTTCACCTGTGTAGGAATGTGGTCCACGGAACAGGCTCACCAATACTTCATCCACTATTTCGCCTCCCTCATTTGTGATATGTCCGAATGTCAGTGTGTATGGTTCGCGGTCGGATAGGGGAGCGCCGCTTACGGGAGTGAATATCTTGTCAGTAATGGTTATTGCTTCTTTGCCGGAAACCCTTATCGTTCCTATCGCGCCTCCTTGTGCCGTGGCTATGGCACATATTGTATCGTCTGTATATAAAATGTTCATCAGTCTTTTATCAGTATAGATTTTTTACTATCATTTTTACTATCTTTTCCAGATATATGCGGTCTGTCTCGTCGAAGGTGTTAAGATTTTCGCTATCTATGTCAAGCACTCCCACGACTTCTCCACCGCTTATCATCGGTACTACTATTTCCGAGCGTGACAAAGAACTGCATGCTATATGTCCGGGAAACTTATCCACGTCTGCCACCACCTGCGTCCGGGCTTCAGCCCATGCCGTACCGCATACACCTCTGCCTCGTTTTATACGGTAACATGCCACACTGCCCTGAAACGGTCCCAGATGCAACTCTCCATCTTCGACCAGATAGAATCCCGTCCAGAAAAATCCGAACGCCTCCTTCAGTGCCGCTGTTGTATTGGCCAATACGCTTATGATGTTTTTCTCACCATCTATCAGCGGGGCATACTGTTCTATAAAATGTAAATATTTTTCCTTCTTGTCGTTTATGTTTTCCTGTGCGAAACTTGCTTCCATCTTTAAATTCTTTCCAATACCAGTTTTATCAAGTCGTCTATCTGATTTTTGTATCCTGTGTTGGCTTCCTTTGCCACACGGTTGGCTATTACCATGCACACAGTAGTAGCCTTGTGTCCCTGCAGTCTTGACAGTCCTGCCAGTGCCGAGCTTTCCATCTCAAAGTTCGTTATTCTGCGTCCCTGATACTCAAATCTCTCTATCTTCTCGTTCTGGTGCGGGTCGGCCAAAGGTATTCTAAGCTTTCTTCCCTGTGGTCCGAAAAATCCTCCGCAAGCTACTGTAATGCCTCTCACCATGTCTTTTCCCGCTATGCGTTCCACCATCCCGCTGTCTGCATGAATGGCATATGGGGCAGGGGCACACATGTTTCCCGACCATCCCAGGTGATTAAGCAACGCACGTTCCAGCGGCAGGTCGCATACGGCATTCCTTCCTTCGTAGAAATTCAACAAGCCATCGACCCCGACTGATATCTCAGAGCATATGAATGTGCCAACCGGTGTATATGGTTGCAATCCTCCGCAGGTTCCTATCCTCACTATTTCCAGCGATTTCAGTTCCTCCTTCTCATATCTTGTATTGAAGTCAATGTTCGCCAGAGCGTCCAGTTCGTTCATTACTATATCTATGTTGTCACAGCCTATGCCGGTGGATGTTACGGTTATGCGTTTGCCTTTATACGACCCTGTTATGGTCTTGAACTCACGGCTTTCCACTTCACATTCCTTGCTGTCGAAATGCGATGCCACCAGTGCCACACGTCCCGGATCGCCTACCAGTATCACCTTGCCTGCCAGCTGTTCAGGTTTCAGATGCAGATGAAACACCGAGCCGTCTTCGTTTATTATCAATTCCGATGGAGCAAAATATTCTTTCATATTCGTTTATTTTAATTCCATGTTTCTGATTTTTGTTTCCATTTTCCCGATTTCAGTTCTCAGCCCGTTTACCCTTTTTTCCTTGTCCAGTATTCCCGGAGTCATCGATTCACGTACAGCCTTGTTCGATTTTGAATATTTTTCCCTGAGTTTATCCAGCTCGTTTTCCAGCGTCTCCAAGTCACTTTGCATTTTTCTCATTTCCTGGAACATTTTTTTTGCCTCAGGCTTTCTGAAATCATTCAGCGATGTATATGTCCTGTTGTCGTTTACTATAAACGTAAATTCCGTCTTTTTGTTCTTTTTCCCGGTTTTGGCATATGTCACTTTTGCCAGCCTTTGCTTTGCCCTGGCCACCTCGTTTCTGTCCGTCTGTGTCAATGCTATATTGTCCAGTCTTGCCAGTGAAATCATTTTTCCTGGCTCTACGGTGTCATAGTCGTATGTTGTTTTCGACTCATTTGGGATAAATACATAAACACATACCTTTCCTTCAGGCTGATATCTGTCAGAGGCGAACCATCCCAAGTTGTTGTAGTCATCTATGGCATACATATAGTCATTGAATGCCGAGTTGAAAGGATATCCCATATTATCCGGTCTGAAATATGAGTTTTCTTCCGAGTCAGCCCTTGTTATGAAGATGTCATACCCGCCAAGACTCTCTTCTCCTTTAGCCGCGAAATAAAGAGTTGTTCCGTCGGAGTCAAGGAAAGGAAAGTTCAGATCCGTCATATCATCGTTTATACCTTTTAGTCTTTGCGGCTTGCTCCAGCTGTCAATCAGTTTTACACTCGCATACAGTTTCTTGTTCCCGTTTTCATCGTTTGCTGAAAGAAGCTTCTTGTCTCCCATCTCGTTTACGAACTCTATGGATACATCCTCGTTCCCATTGTTTGTCATTTGCAGGTTGCCCGACTGTTCTCCCAGCTTGTACGCGTCAAGGAAACTGCGTTTGTCAACCACGAAACTGTCTATCACCGTTATGTTTTCCACACCTCTTATCAGACGTGCGCCTTTCCTATATTTGCCCATAAGCTCTTCAGCCTCCGTAGTATCTCTTTTTTTCTGCTTAAGCCAGTAGATATGCTGCTCAAGATTTTCTATGGCATCATCGTATCTGTACATATCATAATAAGCCTTGCTCACATAGAGATATGCGTTTATAACCTTCCTAGCAGCGCTTTTTTCCAGATAGGGCAGACCTTCCATCATCTCGCCCGTTTCGTAGCAGCATGCGCCGTACCAGAAGTTGTAGCTGGCGTTCGACGGTGATTGTTTCACCAGTTTCTTGAACACAGGTTTTGCTTTTTCAAATTCTCCCTGTGTGAACCATCTTTGAGCCTGACTGAGTGTTTGCGCTCCTGCCGAGGCAGTAAACATCAGTGCTATAGCCGTAAGTTTTATTTTTATGTCCATAATAATGTCTTGCTTTTTATATGATTATTGCGTTGTCAAATACATTGCCAGTCCTCTATCGTTCCCGTTTCCGAGGAGAATACCGCACCTATCTTATAGAGTTTGCGGCTGTCAGATTCATATTCGCGGGCATATCCTTTTTCTTCTATCTGGCTGAGGGCCTCTTCTGCCGTACCGCCAAGTTTGAACTCGAAGATATACACATAATCAGGAGTTTCGACTATACAGTCCACACGTCCGTGGCTCTGAACCTTTTCCGTATAAACCGTGTAAACGCTTATAAGGCGCATTATCAGATAGAAGGTATAATGGAAATAACGCTCCCTTTCACGCTCGTTCTCCTTGCGGCGCATAGTGTAGGGGATGCTGGCCAGGAACGATGTCAGACCGGTACGGAAACCTTCTGTGTCACCTCTTCGCAAAAGAACGGCAGCTTCCCTTATCCACGGATATATTGTGTCGCCATTATTAAAATACTTAGAGGCTATCAATGAAAGAAAACCTTCCTTTACCTCCTTGTTCGGGTAATCCAGAAGGAACAGACCAAACTCCATATCAAACTCCTTTATGGTGAGATAGCCGCTCTGGTAAATCATAGGGAGAGGCTGTTCCACATCAGCCTTGTAGTCGATGAACTCCTTCGGGGCGTAATATTTGCCGGTGATATCATTCATGTTCTCGTCTGAATGTGAAAGCAGACGGATAAGATATGAAGGAGTGCCGCTTTTGAACCAGTAATCGGAGATTCTTTCCGCATCAAAAGCATTCAGCAGGCTGAACGGATTGTATATGTCAGTCATAAGGTCACTGAAGTGATAACCGTCATACTGCGCTTTCAGCCGGTCACGCATCTCCTCGTACGAGCATCTGTAAACCTTTGACATGTTCTCAATAGGTTCTTTGAAAGTAGCGTCAAGTTCCTCCTGAGTTATACCGCAAAGCGTCTCATACTTGCCATGCATACTGATATCCTTAGGCTGGTTGAATCCGCTGAACACGCTTACCTGCGAGAATTTTGTCACTCCCGTCAGGAAGACGAACTGCAGATGCTCGTCAGCCCCCTTGAATACAGAATAGAAACCTTTCAGAATATTGCGGTGTTCTTCCTCCAGGTTCTTGTCAACATCCAGAACGTCCAATATCGGTTTGTCATATTCATCCACGAGCACCACGGCACGGCGTCCGCTCTGCTCGTGGGCAGCAGCCAGAACTTTTATAAACCTGTCTCCCAAATCAAGTCCCTCTTTAGGAGTTGTCACACCATACTGTTCTTCCCAGTCTATCAGCAATCCGTTGAGTTTCTGCCACAATGTACCACGGACTGCAAAGTTTGTAGAATTGAAATCCATATGGAACACAGGATAGACCTTCCAGTCTTTTTCCAGACTGTCTATCTTCAGTCCCCTGAAAAATTCCTTCCTGCCTAGAAAATAATTTTTCAGCGTCGATACGAGAAGGCTTTTTCCGAAACGGCGAGGACGGCTCAGGAAGTATATAGAACCTTCCTGCGCAAGCGAATAGACCAT
>JAHLFB010000282.1 GCA_018884025.1 Candidatus Phocaeicola faecipullorum | reverse complement strand
AATAGTAGATGTTCCTATACTTTAAAGATTTAACTTAAGGATTAGAAATGAAAAGAATTACAATATTTGCACTTATAGGTCTTCTGTTTATGGTGTCGTGTACAAACGATGATATTATAAACAGCGGCAATACCGGTCCTGGACACGGTAGCATACGTTTTCGTTTGAAAAAGTCTGCATACATCGGCCACATTAACTCACGTACAGAATCTGTGAGTACAGGCGATTATGACAAGGTATTTTTCTACATAGCCGACTCTGACGGCGATATAATGACTACAGTACATGCCAAATATAATGCGCTAACCTCGGAAATATATGCCGAAGGTCTTCATGAAGGCGATTATAACTTGCTTGTTCTGGCTATAAAGGGTGATGAAACAGCCGATCGTGCTGAGATAAATGAAATATCAAGTATGGATGATGAATGGCTGGTATTTCCGTCGGACCTACATAAACCTCTGGAAGCGGAGTATTTTTATTCGTGTACACCGTTTACAGTCCGTTTAGTTCCTGCTGAAGGAGGCAGTACTGAGGTTATCAGCATTGACAGTGAAGTAACACAGGACAGGATAGTAGGTCGTCTGGATTTCAATTTTGTATATAACAACCGATATGTGCGTAATGCAACAGTCGAGAAAAGAGTTAGGCTTGCTGAGTCAAAGTTCTATACATCAATAACAGGTGGAGGTGCTTTTACGGGAGAAAGTGACGGTATTATAGACGATATAGTTTTAAGAGAGGACATCCCTTATCTTTTTATGCCTACAGTTACCGGTACTGTTTTAAAAGGAGATATATTCCATACTTCGGTAAGCTATCTTGATGAGAAGACTGTGCTTGATTTCAATTTTGGTCAGCAGGAAGTGTTGCCGAATCATGCACATACGGTAAGTACTGTAGTAAAGCATCCTGATGACATTTCGCCGGTTATGTATATAACTGCCGATGCTTACAGAGCTGGAAACCATGCCCGGATTCTGGATGATAATGAACCGGTGTCTGTTTATACGGACAGGACTCAGCGCACTTTTAATACAGCAAAGCCATTACAGCTTTCAGTTACTGATGATGGGCGTCTGCATGTGCGTTTCTATTCTCCACGTGTACTTTATGGGGTTACGTTGAGAGCGCGTATAGCGGCAGTGGATGATGAATATTTCGATTTTGCATATTTCGATTCTATTCCTGCTTTCTGCGATTTTTATGAGTCTTCTCCACTGGTAGAGAATGGCACTATGTGTAGTACAGAGAGTGGTCGCATAATCAGTGTTCCTGTACTTGACGCTGCTGCAATAGCCGGAGCGGAATTCAAGATTCTTTCATCAGACCCTTACTGGGATAAGCTTCAGGAAATAAAGCACGGATGGACACTTTACTGGGGACTTTTTGGTGGAGACCCTTCACGCGAGGATGGAGCTCCGGTAGGAAACTGGATGGGTATCCGTCCGGTACATTGTAGAGAATCTGTAGCTTTCTTCCTTAATTTTACCTATATGATAGACATGGATGAGCATGAGGCTATCCTCCATGAGAATGCTGGTAAGTTATATGATGACAACAAACAACCTGTAAAGGTGGAGGATGTATTGGCTAAGATGCGACGCGGACAGACACTTCAGGTTGGACTGGTTTATTCAGGAAACGGCGTTATCGGTTTGGGTAGTCCGACTGTGTTTGGAGCATATCAGCAAGGATGGTTCGAACATTATTCAAACCGTTATGCCTGCAGCGTGATGTTCCATGAACTGGGACACGTTATGGGATATGGGCACAGTAGTTCGTTCACCTATGGTCCGTGGGCAGAGGAATTGATGAATAATTTTTATGTTGACAATATTGGGAATATGCCTATAGACTCGCCTGTTTATCTAAAAAGTGCCTCAAATCCTCATAAGTACAATTAATATGAGAATCATCACAAACAATATTTTAATATGGGAGTAAGACTTATAAATATATTATCTGCATTATTATTGATTTTTCTTTATTCGTGCAGTGATGACAGTATTCCTTCCGGGAATTCATCAGGTGATGTTGTAGCTGCCAGACTGTCATTGCTCAGCACTTCTGGCTCAGAAACTGACGCTGTAGAGAATGTGTCGGCATATCGTTTCGATGGTGGAATATTAACGGAGGTGTTTGATACACTTGAGCCGGGAACAGATGGAGTAGTGTCTCTTAAGCCTTCTGCCATGAGTGGTAATGTGTATTTTATGATTAATGCAGGAAATCTTGTTTCCGGTCGTGGTTTTGAAGTAGGCGTGACCTCTGAATCAGATTTCCAGGCAATGATTGCCGGAGCCGATGAGATGGTATCAGGTGGAATGTTTTTGTCCGGTATGTCAACTATAAACCGACAGACATCATCTGTAGCAGTAGCAATGAAACGTTCTGTAGCGAGAATAGATATAAGCTCTCCAATCAATAACCTTGCGGTGAATAGTGTAAAGGTAAAGAATGTATGTCCTGAAGGTTATGTAATTGAAGGAGGCAATGGCGGAGATATCCCTCAGCCGGTAGATATGGTGAAAGATTATGCTGACAGTCCTCTGACGGCTGCTGAAGAAACGTTGTTTTATCTTCCGCACCAGGAAGGTAAGAGCTTTGAAGTAGAAATAATGGTTACATCTTCAGGCTCATGGCACAGGCTGAAAACTGTTTTGCCGGACATATCACGCAATAAGGTTTATACTCTTAAAGTATATGCTGACGGTGAAGACTTTAGGGTGAAAGTTATTGAAGCTTCCTGGCTGGAAGGCGACGGAACAACTTCAGACGGACTTGCAAATGCGCTTGTGGATGTTGAGAACTCACTACTGGACGATGGCGTTAGGGTGAATGAGACACGTGATTCTGTTTTTATACCATCATGGAAGACAAACTTCAGTCTTGCCATAAGCGGTGAGGAAGGTTCTACTGTGAGTGTGGATGGCTTGGTGAAAGGTGTTGATGTCACTGTTTCTCGTTCCGTAAATCTTGATAATTTGTGCAGCTTGAATGTGAGCTGCAATAATAAGATGATTGGTAGTGTGGAAGGCTATATGTATGTTAATGTACATAACGGTGATGCATTACGAGGTAGAGTTGTTCTTGTATTTCTGGCAAATCCGGTTAAGATGCAGGGGCAGTTGAATTTTGATGATGATTACGTTTGCGATTTCGGACGATATATAGACGGTGAACTGGCTGTAATGAGTGTTCCGGATGATAAGGTGATAAGACTGGAATTCGACGATAACTCACCGGAGTGGATGAAACTGGAGGAAACAGCGGATGGCACATACCGTATTCTGGGAGGATGGCGCCCGAATGATGCTGAGGCCGATGGAAGAATACAAGAAGCAAGAATTTTGATATCCGACGTGTCTGGCGTGCATAACGAAACCTATACGGTTAAGAGACAGAATTGGGGACTTCCTGTGGTAAACATAAACGGTACATGGTGGTGTAAATACAATCTTCGTGGAAACGTGAAAGAATTTACAGACCAGATTCTGGTTTCAAACGATCCAGCACGTGGTGGAAGTGTTGCAGACTATCTGACTGGATGTACGGATGATGAGTTTCTGAATATTCTTGGCGATCAGTATCAGGCCGGCAACCGCGATGGCTTGAAATTAAATAATGACGGAACAGGATTTCTTTTTGAGGGATATTCGACGAAAACAGATAATTTCGGTACATTGAATCCTGGTTATATGGCTCCTGACGGCTATGAAATACCGGATTATAACGATTACAGATTCTTCAACTGGGGTAATAACTGTAATTTAGGCTATTATAATCCGGGTGCATTCAATAATGGTTTGGGACAGCGACTGAATTTCTCTGTAGTAGAGAGAGAGGCCATGTTTCTGGGTTATGACTACGGAAATGTTACCTTCTACGATTTTGAATATGAAGGAGAGCACCTTGTATTATGCGGTTTCGGTCATCAATGGAGTGAAACAGGTATATCGAAAAAGATGATTCAGTTTGCCACATACGGTAATTCCGGCAGTACATGGCTTATCGAAGGTTATTCTAAGAGTGACGGCAGAGGAAACTGGTTCAAGTTCGCTGCAAGCAATGCGGTAAAAACCAGAACCATAAGATGTGTGAAAACCCCTGTCGAATATATTTATTAATTAATTCAGTAAATAAAAAAAACATGTCCATAAAGAACATATTTGCCATAATGATTTCGCTTGCTGTAATATCATGTGCAGATACAGAAGTGACTAACGAGCTGAATGGAGCAGATTCTGTTATATTGCCACGCGTGGCATCATATAACTATACTTCCGGAAATGATGAAACAGCAGAAACAAAGGAGATAGGAATACTTCATGCCTGTCTTTTTGAAAATGGTGTTATGACACGCGTTTATCCTTATATAGACCCTTTGGCCGGTATCAAGATAGATGACAGCAAGGGACGCCTTTATATGGTTGCCAATATTGAAGGAAACAATTCCGCTTCCTTTTATGATATCGGTATGACTGAGGAGGAATGGCTGTCAACCACAATACCACATGCGGGAGGTGTGAACCTGACATATACGAGTGGAGTTATTGACCTGTCAGATGTCTCACATGGAGTTCTTCAGCTTAACAGGGGAGTGGCACGTATAGATGTCAATGTTTCAGGAGAACACGATTTGTCCGTATCGGCTATCATGTTCAGAAATGTGGCGCAGAAGTCGTATCTGAACCGTCGTCATACAGTAGAATCACCGGAAAGTACAGGTTACAACGATGTTACTCCAGTCATAGAATCTCCTCTTACCGGCAGCACATACGGGGTGGCTTATCTGTGCGAACAGGCATCGGAGAATATCTCTGCAGTGCTGACTATAAATGTAGATGGCGAAACTGTGGAGAAAGAAGTAGCTTTGCCTTCTACGCTAAAGAGAAACTGTGTCTATACTATCAATGTGTTTAAAGCATCTGTACAGGCTGACGTAACTCTAAGTGTGACAGACTGGGAAAACGGAGGTGACTTCAATCTGGGACCAAACGAAAGAGGTCTGACAGTGGACGTAGAAGGAACATCATTCCCTGCAAATACAGAGGTGGATGCAGACCGCAGGGGTATAGTATTGTCACACTATGCTTCGGATTTCATTCTCTCTGTTGACTGCGACGATGAATTGGAGCTGATAGCCGATCCTGAGTTCCCGATGACAGTGGAGCGTATAGGAGGTGCGGAGAATGTAGGAAAGAATCTGTTTCGTCTAAAAAAGAAAATATGGTATCCTGGCATGGAGCGTGTAGAGAGAAAACTTATGTTTCATCGTAAAGGATTGAATGAGAATTATGCTGATGATTATATAAATGTTGTAATGTCTGAACATCCCGTTAAACTGGAAGGACTGATACATTTTGAGGACAGTGCATCATTCGATTTCGCAAAATACATAGATAATGAGCTTGGTGTCTTTACTGTTCCGGAATCGAAGTCGATAACTGTTGAGTACGATGAAGGAGAAGACGAATGGGTGAAGCTTGATGCATCAGGTCAGAGGGTACGTGTGATTGGAGGATGGCGTCCTAACGACAAGACTGCAAACGGCAGAGTACAGAAGGCACGTATAGTAATAAGTAACTCGGCTGATGGCTCTGAAAGAGAGGAATTCGTTATCTCACGCCGTAACTGGGGGTTGCCTGTTACAAAGCTTAATGATGTGTGGTGGTGTAAGTATAATGCCAGAGGTGATGCTAAAAACTTTTCAGAACAGATTCTTTCATCGGCAGATCCTGCGGCAATGGCCGGTAAGACAGTATTTGATTATTTGAGAGACTGTACGGCTGATGAGTTCTTCAATCTCTGGAAATGGAATTACCAGGGTAAGAGTTCGCAAGGACTTCAGGTAATAGACGATGGAGGAGTGGCGAAACTGGAAGGTTATTCTTCAAGTACAGAGCATATAAATAAGATAGACGCTAAGGCTCTGGCTCCTGACGGCTATGAATTGCCATCAATGGAGAATTTTGAAAGAGTATTCAATTCTACAAGCGGAACTATTTGGCTTATGTGGGACGGTTCGCATACTACAGCCTGGAATGGAAGTACTACCATACAGCGCAGGCAACGCAGAAGAAACGATGTTACAGTAGGAACAGTGTCACTGACAGATCTTATTTATATATCTATGTATAACCAGTCGGAGACAGAGTATGAACCGATAGTGTGGTATGGCTCAAGTCCGCAGTGGAATGATAATGGTATAAATCATGGCCATTACAATAATCTGTTGATTGCCGTTCATAATCCTTCAGATGGACAGGGATGGTTTTTTGTTGGTGGAATGGGCGGTCTTTATCCGTCGAAGAACTCGGCAGGTCCGAATGATACCCGTATCCTTAGATTCAAGAAATCTGATGTGGAATACATATATTGATATTTTAGTTGCGGATATCTTTCAGCATTTGTTGTAGAAACCGTAACGAATGAAAATAGGTTCAAAGGTTCAAAAATCCTGTGAACCTATTTTTTTATTAATAGATTCATGGCCCTTTAAACCTTAAAAATAAACTCTTCGTCGTTTGAACTAAAATGCTTCGTCATTCGTGTTGAAATGCTTCGTCGTTTTTTTATTCCCGGAATTTGGCTGTATTTGTCCATTCTCCGGTCAAAAATCAAACATAATGATACTTCATGTTTTGCATTGCACAAAATTAAAACTATTTTGCACAAAATTTAAATATTAAGTCTGTTATAATAATGAACTAAAACAATCCGGGAATTGTTTAATGATAAAATGAGCGACCTTTGTAACAAAACAGACTTTATTATGAAAAAAGGCTATCTGCTTATATTATTCCTTATTATATCATGTTCCCGTCAGAATGAAACTGTTATACCCGGTGACAATGAAAATAATATCCTTTCCGAGATACCGGATGGGGCAGGGGAAGATGATACTCCTGATGATGGAACGGATGATGAAAATGCTGAATACAAGGACGTTCTCTCACTCCTGAATTTAGAGTATCCAGGGCTTGGAAATCTAAAGGTATGCTAAAGAATGGATTTTCCAATACCTTGACTGGATAAAAAACGATGAGTCGGAAAAACGGAACTACTGCTGAATGTGAAAACTATTGCTTTGCATAGAGTCAGTTGAAAAAACAGCATTACTCAAATCTCAAATACATACGTACAGTATTTTTCGTTGATAAGAAATATTTTGTACTCGTTGACGAGGCCGTAGGATATGCAAAGGGTACGATTAACCTTAACTTTCAGATGTGTGAGACACCATCGGATGTCAGCCTTGTAAAAGAAGAGAATGCAATATATACAAATTATAGAGGTAATAGCAATGTAAAGTTACAATGCTTTTCGGACCATGCAATCACTATGAATGAGAAAGAGGGATGGCAATCCGTGAAATATAATGAAAAGACACAGCGTACATCCATATCGTACGATGTGAAGAAAACAGATACCACTCCGGTGAGATATATCACTGTGATATATCCTGTAACTTCTGTAAATGAATATCCTGAAATAGATGCAAAATTTACAGATGGTGGATATTCCAAAGGGAAAATAGGTGTAAAGATAAGTATCGGAAGCGTGAAGAAAAGTTTGGAAGGTGATATAACAGGAGTGACGGATTAAATTGACAAAGGGAAACTTACAGCTTCTCTCATCCGCTGAAATAAACTTGATTTTATGACTATTTGTATGCTTGGAATTTATGTTACACAAAATTAAAATGATTTTGTACAATATTGAAATATATTGGACAGACTTGTAATTAACTGGCACAAGTTAAACCTTAATAGTCTTTAATTTTCTACAACTTTGCAATATGTGATTAATGAAAATAGAAATAAGAAAACTTAATTTTTAATATTTATGTAATTAACTTAGCGAAATGAATTTGAAAGGATTGGGAGTCCAGTATTTAGAATTGTGTTTAGTTTATTATAATAGGTGGGTATAACTTTATTAACCATTAAGAAAAAATGTATATGAAAAAACTTTTTTATTGCTTTATTGGTGCATTTGCACTGATTTCTTGTAGTGATAACACAGAGAAATTATTGGATGGTAGTGGGGATATTAATTGGGAAATTCTACCGGAAGATAAACCTAATGAAGTTGTAAAACAGGATTTATTTGACAAATTAAATCTTGATTATCCCGGACTTGAGAAAGTGAAGGCTTATCATGAGGCTGGTAAGGACTATTATGCTTGTTATGAATTATTAGAGTATTATCGTAATCGTTCTAATATTGTGAACACTCGTATTAATCTGATAAATCCATCAATTACAGCGACAGATCAGAGAATCGCAGATCAGGCATTGGAACATCGTTTTTATATTCGTAATTTCCAGGAGTCAGGTACAGGTGAGAATGCTGTATATTACTTATTTGAAAAAGACGGTAAAATAGATTGGTCTTATGCGCCTGAAGGAATGGATTATCAGGAATTCTTCTCGCAGAAGCATCGTCATCAGTGGTTTCCGGCGTTAGGTAAAGCATATAGGGTAACAAAAGATGAGAAGTATTTTGAGTCTTGGAAGGAAACCTATTTGGATTGGTTAAAAACTTATCCATGTCCGGAAGGTAAGGTTTCAAAAGAACAGGTAGAATGGTATGGTTTGCAGCCTACAGAACGATTGGATGATCAGATGAATCTGTTACAATATTTTATTCAGTCTGTGAATTTTACACCAGAGTTCTTATCTGAATTTTTACTTGCCTTTTCAGATCATGTGGAATGTGTACGTAATAATTATTTTACAGATGGTGGTAATATTGAGGCTGCCATGTATCGTGTAGTAACTACAGCCGGTATATTGATGCCTGAATTTAAGAACGCTTCTGAATGGTTGACAGAAGGTTCTACAGTTATGGGACAGCAGGTGAAAGATCAGTTCTTGAATGATGGTGTTCAGAATGAATTGGATCCGAGCTATCATATTGGTGTTGTTGACGGCTTTTACAGTACGTATCAATTGGCTTCTCAAAACAACAAACTTTCTATTTTCCCGGAAAATTATATTGAACAGTTGAAAAATTCTGCACGTTTTGTCATGGATATAATTTATCCTAATTATACTCTTGATAATTTTAATGATACACGTTCTGTTTCTTGGACAAAAAGTGTACTTACCAAGAACCTGAAAAAGTATGTAGAAATGTTCCCGGAAGATGCAGAATTGCTTTGGTTTGCTTACGAAGGTAAGTCAGGTACAAAACCATCATATAATTTCAAGATGTATGATGATGCAGGTTATTATATCTTAAGAAACGGATGGGATAAATCTTCTACAATGATGGTGCTTAAGAATAATAAAAATGTAAATAATAAATGGCACTGTCAGCCTGATAATGGTACTTTTGGCCTGTATCATAATGAGAGAAACTTTTTCCCTGATGCAGGTGTCTTCTCTTATGGTGGAACGAGTGAATCAAATGCAGAACGTGCCCAATATCTTGCTACGAAGAATCACAATACTATGACTTGCAATGGTAAAACTATTGCTAATGGGTTTATGAATGGAGGAATGCTAAAGAATGAGGTTGTAAATGGTAATACACAATTAATTGTTGTTGAAAATAAGTCATATCAGAATCTTACGCATCGTCGTTCGGTGTTCTTTGTAGAGAACAAGTTCTTTGTCTTGGTGGATGAGGGGTACGGAAACGGTAATTCTGATAAGGTAGAATTGAATTTCCATCTTCTGTCTGATGCTGATGCCACTAAAAAAAGCAAATATTTAAATAAAGAAAATAGAGAATATGGAGCATATACTACTTTTGACAGCAATAATATGATTATACGCACTTTTGCCGAAACGAATGATGGATTAGCCTTTAATTCTTCTGAAACCACTGTCTCTAACGCAATAGGAGAAGTTAATGGTGTTCGTGCAAGTTATCAGCTTTCAATCACTAAACCTGCAGATGGTGCTGCCCGTTTTATCACTATTATTTATCCTTTTGATAAGGTTGATGAGTTGAGTAAACTTACTTTCGATGCAAGTTTCAAGGACAATGAAGGTGGAACTGCTGGAGCTTTCCATGCTGACGGAGTTGATGTGATGGTAAAGATTAACGATAAAGAATATAACTTAAAATATAAATTATAATTGAAAAACAATGAGACAAAATTTAACAAATGGAATGTTTAGGATTTTTCAAATCCTTGCAGTAGTCTGTTTTTGTTTCGCCAATGCTTCTTGTGAAGATCCTGAGACAACAGACTCGACAGAATTTATGATTTATTATCCAGGAGTTACCGATATCGGACCATCTATGAATTTTACTTTGGATGCTCCTACTTATATCGGTGGTCAACCTTCCGGATTTACTATTGTTGGAGTAAAACTTGATGGTGAACCTTATGAAACAGAATGTTTTACTATAAAAGAAAATGGTACTGTTGAAATCCAGAATACAGGAGAGTTGCCGGTAGGATTATATACTATTAGTATATCTTGTACTTCGAATGGCCATCATTATACATTTAGTGATATTATAAGTATTAATATGATGAAACCTGTACCTGACGGAATAACTGTTGAACCTGCTGAACTGGTTGTGGATTATGCTGATGTAGTGTCAGAAGACAGCGAAGCTGAATTACCTACTGCCCAGGTTACAACTGATGGAAACCATGTGTCAATATCAAAATATCTTATTGCAAGTGTAACAAAGGAAGGAGTAAAGGTTGAAGATTGTGATTTCTTTAATATCAATGCCTCTACAGGAGAAATATCAATAGTAAGGGGAGAGTCAAATATACAGCCGGGTAAATATGTCTTGAACTTAAAGTTGACAACTGCGATAGTAGGCGAAGAGTCAGAAGAAGGCATATTTGAGAATGCTTTGACGATAAATGTAACTTCTCGTCCTTTAGGATTGACATATACGCCAAATTCTGTGCGTATAGAGAAGGGATATGCATTTGAGTCTGTTGCTCCGGTATTGTCAGGCTCACTTGAAGGATTGAATTATGCTATTAAGTCTGTATCTTTGGAAGGTGCACAAGTTAGCATTAATCCTACAACAGGTGTCATTTCTTTAGCAAAAGAAAGTTCTTTGGAAATAGATGATGTATGTAATATCTCAGTTAGCGTCACTAACCAATATGGTACAGCTGAGTTTGACAATGTATATACATTTACTATAATTGATTTTATAGAACCAATTACACAATTTGCTTATGATAATGCAGAGGTATCACAGAGTACAGCATTTGATATTGCACCGTCTGTCTGTGATGGAGGTGAGGTTATGTATTCTTTTGTAAATCTGGATTCAAAATTGTCTGATTTACAGATAGACCCATTAACCGGTGTAATTTCTGCCAAGAAAGGAAATTCTATACCTCTTGGAACCTATACAGTTACTGTATTGGCTAAAAATATTAAGAGTGAGTTGTCTGCAACGTTTAGTCTTACAGTTAAAGAAAATCCTAACTATTTTACATACGTAAGTTGGGGAAATAATTTAGGTCTTGAACCTGCTAAAGACTATGCAAGCCAGTTCCGTGCTACAACAAAAGCAGAGTTTGAATCATTCTCATTTGATGTTGTTGATACGGACTTGGGAGATAATGCTACAAATGTGGAATATACTATTGATACAGAATCATCTTCTACTCCAAGTGCTGTAAGTATTGATAAGAATACAGGTAAGTTTACCGTAAGGGCAGGAAAAGGTTGGAAAAATGGTAAAGTTATCATGGTTGTAATAAATACTACTGCAGGAAAGGGAACATCTGAAGAAGTGACTGTAAAGACTCCTATATTCTTTGATTGTTCAGTTTCCATGAACGAAGGTGTAATTGTTAGATATACTCCGTTTGTTATGCAGGTAAATCCTCGTACGGGAGGTGTTTCTGCAACTCCGGAAATAATAGGTGTTACGGATATGTCTAAGTTCCTGATGGATTATCGCCGTACATTTGATTATTATAACTTGAATGGTCCGGAAGAACATTTGAAGGGGCAGCCAAGTGTAGGTAGTTCGTTTATGGAAAGTGTTTGGAAGGCTTATTTTGAAGCTATTGGCAAAGGTAATAATCCTGGAGCACGTGCTCCAATGTCTTATTATGATAATATTGGAAAATTGAATATACCTTTAGGTTATGTTGATGCAACCAATAATCTTGCAGTGAAAATCAATGCCAATAAGTGGTTGAATAATTACGGATATGCAAATGGAGTTATGATAGGACAGATGACATTTGTTACAAACGGTAGCACTACTGACCTTCAAAATGTTTCAGGGGATAAGGGTATTTTCCCTCTCGCAATATGGTTTGATACAAGATTTTAATCTTAAAAAATAAGAAAATGAATAATTATAAATATATAGTAAAAATATCGGGCAAAAGATTTATGTTTGTTCTTTTTGCCTTATTGTGCACTGTTTCGTCATTTGCACAGAAGATTTCTATAAAGGGCGTGGTCATTGATGAAAATGACCAGCCACTTATAGGTGCGACTATTCAGGTTAAAAATTCAAATACAGGAGCTGCTACGGATTTTGATGGTAATTTTGAGTTGAAAGTAACTCCAAAATCTACTTTGATTGTAAAATATATAGGATATAAAGATCAGGAAGTAAAAGTTCGTGGTGAACAGACCCTGAAAATAAAAATGGTTCCAGATTATGCACAGCTTGATGAGGTAGTAGTGGTTGGTTATGGAGCAATGAAGAAAAGTGACCTTACAGGTTCTGTATCTTCTGTATCCTCGAAAGCCATAGAAAACTTCAAGACAAGTTCTGTCGTTGAAGCATTGGGAGGACAGATAGCCGGAGTTCAGATTACACAGTCGGATGGTACTCCGGGTTCAGGTTTTGATATTAAAATCCGTGGTGTAGGTACCGTGAATGGTGATGCTTCTCCATTGTATATCGTAGATGGTTTTGAAGTTGATAACATTGATTATCTTGCCAATAATGATATAGAAAGTATTGATGTATTGAAGGATGCGTCAGCTTCAGCCATTTATGGAGCCCGTGCGGCGAATGGTGTAATCCTTGTTACGACAAAATCAGGTAAAGAAGGTAAGCCTGTTATCTCATATAATGGCTCTGCAAGTTATAGAACTATTTCCAAGACTTTAGATCTGTTGTCTCCTTATGAGTTCGTAAAATTGCAGCTTGAAATAAACCCAACAAAATATGCCAACACATATTTTAAGGAAGGAATTGATCCTGACACAGGCGAGAACTATATATACCAGACTATGGATGATTATTTGTCTGTACCTGGGGTTGATTGGCAGGATGCTGCATTCAGACCTACATGGTCACAGAATCACGATTTTAGTATAAGTGGTGGAACAAAGTCAACTAAATATTCTGCGTCTTTCTCTCATTTTGATGAAAATGGTATTTTTACAAACAGTGGATATAAAAAGAATACAGGAAAGTTACGTTTGGTCCAAGATATTAATAAATCAATAAAACTTGATGCGACAATTAACTACTCAAATTCAGTAAAAACAGGTATTGGTACAAGTGGAACAAGTGGTACATTAAGTGTTCTGTCAAGTTTGTTGCGGGCAAGACCTACCGGTGGACTTGATACGTCTGATTATGACTTGTTGAATGAAGCTATTGACCCTATTGAATTGGAGGAAGGAACATATTCAGTCGTTAATCCTATAAAACAGTCTGAAGCTGTTGATAATAACAGAGAATCTGAGTATTGGGGGGCTAATATGGCGTTGAGTGTTAAGATTATTAAAGGTTTGACATTCCGTGCTGCCGGTACATATAATACAACAAATTATAGGAATGATACATTCTATGGAGCAGAATCAAGCCAGGCATACCGTAGTGGAGGTGCGTATGGTTCTACACAGATGCAAAAGGATGTACGTTGGTCAAGTAGTAATACTTTGACTTACGATGCAAAATTCAAGAAGAAACATTCATTGAATTTCGTGCTTGGACATGAATATTCGTACAGAGGTTCTGAATTGTTATATGGTCAGTCAAAAGACTTTCCTTTTGATAATTTAGGTAATGATAACTTAGGTTTGGGTGCTACACCAAGCTCTGTAAGTACATCCAGAAGCGATAAAAAAATGCTTTCTTTCTTTGCTCGTGGCGTTTATAATTTCAAGGAACGCTATTTATTGACAGCTACAGTGCGAGCAGATGCATCAAGCGTATTTTCAGAAAAGCATAAGTGGGGATATTTCCCTTCGTTCTCTGCTGCATGGCGTGTATCTGAAGAAAAATTTATGAAAGAAATAAAACCTATTTCTAATTTGAAGTTACGTTTAGGATGGGGTGTTGTAGGTAATGATCGTATCAGTAACTATTTGTCTATGGACCTTTATACAGAGATGAAATATGGAATAGGAAATAAACTGATAACCTCTTTGTCGCCTAAACAATTGGCTAATCCTGATCTTAAATGGGAAGGGTCTTCTACTGCCAATGTTGGCATTGATTTAGGTCTATTTGATAACAGAATAAACATTACTGCAGATTTCTTCTTAAAGAATACAAAAGATTTGCTGATGGCTCAGGACTTGGCGTATGTTACTGGATTCAGTTCACAATGGCAGAATATAGGTAAAATTCAGAATAAAGGTGTTGAACTAAATCTTAATACAGTCAATTTCCAAAGAAAAGATTTCAGCTGGACTACAGACTTTAATATTTCGTTTATAAGAAATACATTGAAGAGTTTACAGGACGGTGCTACAGTAATGTATTCAAGAACTGGTTTTAATACAAACTTTACAGGATACGATTATATTGCAATGGTTGGTGAGTCATTAGGTTTAATGTATGGATATGAGTTTGACGGTGTTTATCAGTATTCAGACTTTAATTCTACTCCTAATGGTCTTGTATTGAAACCTGGTGTACCAGATATGAGTGAACATGCCGGACGTACAACAGAGCCAGGTATGGTTAAATATAAAGATATTGATGGTGATGGAAAGATTACTACTAATGATAGAACTGTCATAGGTAACGGACTTCCAGACTGGTATGGCGGTATTACGAATACTTTGAGATATAAAGGAATTGATTTCAGTTTTCTATTTCAGTTTAATTATGGAAATGATGTTTATAACGCTACACGTATGTTCCAGACTCAGTCGCAGGACGAACGAACTAACCAGCTTATAGAAGTTGCGGACAGATGGACTCCAACACATGCTTCAAACCGTGTTCCATCAGCAAAAGGTTATGTTAAATATGAATTATATTCTCGTTTTATTGAGGATGGTTCTTTCATTCGTCTGAAGAATGTTACATTGGGATATACATTACCAAGTAAATGGACAAGAAAGGCATTTATAGAACGTTTGAGGGTATATGGTACTGCTCAGAATCTGCTTACGTTTACTAAATATAGTGGTTACGACCCTGAAGTGAATATGAAGAGCAGCCCATTGATGCCTGGTTTTGATTGGGGAGCATATCCTAAGAGTCGTGTATTTACAGTAGGAGTAGAAGTACAATTTTAATTTAAAATGAAAAATATGAAATATAGTATTTGGTTATTAGCCAGTCTCTTTGCTTTTTCATCATGTTCTCTTGATGAGAATAATTATGTTGAGATGGAAAAAGACAATTATATGAATACTGCAAGTGAAGCGCAGAATGTATTGTATGGAGTTTATCGTAATTTTGTAGAGGAAGCTATGTACAGGTATCACTTGTCGTTGTTGTTTACTCTGCCAAGTGATATTGCTAAATGTACAGGTAATACGACCGAAGGAAAACGTTTGGTTCCTTCCAATTCTTATACAAGTACTCAAGATGAGGTTAGAGCAACATGGCAATCTTTGTATGGTGCTGTTTATGATTCTAATGATTTTATAGAAACTTTGTCTGCAAGGTTTAATAAATTTTCTGATAAAGATAAGTCTTTGGCTACAATATATATGGCAGAGGCGAGAGCTTTGCGAGCATTGTTTTATTTTGAGTTGGTCAGATGGTATGGAAATATAGCTTTAATAACTTCAACTCAGCAATCTTATCAAAACCCTTCAACTTATACTCAAGCAGATCCGGTTGATGTATATAAGTTTATAGAACAGGATTTGCTGTATGCGATAGAAAATCTTCCTTATGCTGTAGATGACAATCTGCGTAGTGATAATAGTTTCCGTTTTTCAAAAGGTTCTGCAATTGGACTTCTCACAAAAGTTTATGCAACATGGGCTGGATATCCGATAAATGATACCAGCAAGTGGGAAGCAGCAGCAAAAACTGCAAAAGTATTAGTGGAGTCTGGAAAACATAAACTGCTTGATGATTATGAACAGCTATGGAAGAATACTTGTAATGGTGTATGGGATAATAGCGAGAGCTTGATAGAGGTTAGCTTTTATTCACCTGCTATAACAGGAGTGGCTGCTTCCGATCCAAGTGGACGTATCGGCAAATGGAACGGAGTGGCAGCAAGTGGAATTAAAGGAGTGCGTAATGATGGTAACTGGCGTATAATACCTACTTTTATAAGAGACTGGAGAGATGTATCGCCTAAGAATGATGATGGAACTCCTATGGACAGGAGATATTCGATTTCTATTGCAGATTATAAATACGGTAAGAATGAAACAACCGGTGAGAATGGAGTGAAGTTGCCTATAAGTTCAAAGGCTACAATGGACGAGGCATTAGAGGATGATGCGAAAAACGATGTAAAGAAAGCATATATGGATGGAATAACTCCTGCAAAATGGGATACGGAGAAATATGTGAATGATGCCAATTATATTGTGGATGCGAATCTTTCGAATATAAACTGGTATATTTTACGTTATGCTGATGTATTGTTACTGTATGCAGAAGCTATGAATGAATGGAAGCAAGGACCTACATCTGAAGCTTATGAGGCAATAAACATGGTTCGTCGCCGTGGTATGGGATTGCCAGTAGATATGCCAAATACTAAAAGTGACTTGGCCGGGCTTGATTATAACGGATTCAGAGATGCTGTTCGTATAGAAAGAGCTTATGAGTTGGCATTTGAAGGGCATCGTCGTCAGGATCTTATACGTTGGGGTATATATGTTGATGCTATACAGGATACTTTTAACGATATTGTAAACTGGTATAGTGATGGAGGAGAGTTTTATATATGTTATGAATATACAAAGAAAAATAAGCATGAACTTCTTCCTATACCTCAGAGAGATAAAGACTTGATGACAAAGTTCAATCAGAATCCTGGTTGGTAAGTTTCTGAAAATAATTTTAATTTTATGTTAACGCTATCTTAAGTCTGCTCATGCCTTATAATTAAATAAGCCTGATGCAGGCTTAAGATAGTTTTATTTATTATGAAAATGAACTTTTTAAGATATATATTATTTAGTACTGTTTGTGGAATACTAACAGTTTCTAACATAAAAGCACAGATTTATTCTTTTGAGGATAATAAAGTACCAAATAACTGGAGAATTGACAAAGGGTTACTTTCTGTTACTAATGGAAAATATAAGCTTGGAAATCAATCATTAAGAATTGATTGGCAACCTGGTGCAAAATTTGAAATGGTTTCCCCTTTGGGTATTGACATTGCTTCAGGAAAAAAAAATGGTGGTATCGCTACGTGGGTATATAGTGATAGATCAATAGAATCTCCAGCAGTTTTTGTATTTAAGGATATAGATGGCAAAGAGCTTGCCCGTTCTGAGTTTAAACTTGGATTTACCGGTTGGAGGTGCTATTGGCAACAGTTTCAGGCTGATTTGGGTATAAAAAAAGGTACAAAGGTTAAGGATGTCGAAATCATCTTTCCTAACTCAAAAGATGGCGGAACTGTTTATGTGGATTATTTAGAATTTACTCCTAATGTTTCATGGCAGAAAATGTCTGATGCACAATATACAGTAAATCGTACAGACTTCAGCCTCATACCGAATTTTATGCTTTATAGAAGTGCGGAAGAAAAGGTTGATAATATGATTTCTGCGACTGATAAGGATATAGAAATAATATCAGACAGATTGACTGATTGGTATCTTGGTGGAAATATTCAAGACAAAGGAGCATTGTCTATAATTAGAGAAAAATCTGAAACTGAGTTTATATCAGGAGGAGTTAAATTGTCGGATGGTATAAAAATAAATTATTCAACCGATAACAGACCTATTGGATATCCATTGTATCCAATGTGTGCACCTAACAAAATAGATGGTGAAAAGATACATCAGTTCCGTGGAATAAATGAGAAGATTTTATTACCATTAGCATTAGATTATAGAAAAAATAATAATAATGAGAGTTTAGAGAAAATTAAATATATATATGATTGGTTCAATGATCAGGGATGGGCTGATGGTAGTGGACTTGGAACTTTATGTTTTGAAAAGTTAAGAAGTTCCGGATATTTTCATTCTTTTTTCCTCGTAAAAGACCAACTAAGTGATGAAGTCTATGAGCGTGAACTGAATTCATTATATTGGTTTACAATGTTTGGAATATGTTATGATCTTCCAACATACGCAGGTGAAGTTGCTGATAATCTTCGTGCCTTGGCTATACCTAAACTTATATATGCTTTGTCTGTTAAGGATAAATGTAAACGTCAGATTGCCTTGACAGCATATAAGGCTTATATGGAAAATGCTTTGGGAATAGCTCCGGGGTTCTATGGAACGTTAAAAGCGGATTTCTCCGGTTATCATCATCGTGGTACTTACAACAGTGCATATTATCCTCATGCTTTATATGCAGGTGCTTTGATTGCTTACTTGTTGCATGATACACCTTATGCTTTATCTGAAGAAACTTTGAATAACTTAAAACGTGGATTGCTGACATTCCGTTTCTTTAGTGCTAATCTTGAAATACCGGCAGGAACGGTCGGTCGTTTCCCTCTGAAACAGGATGTATTGCATGAATTACTGCCTGCATTTGCTTATGTAGCTTTTTCATATAAGGAACCGGATAAGGAACTGGTAGCCGCATTAAAAAAGATAATGAATAATGCAGATAATAAAGGTCATATTATTGATTATGTGCGTTCCGTAAATTCAACTCTTGCATATACAGCATCTGTCGGTGAAGTGGAGCTGATGGAAAAAGCGGTTTCTTTAAACATTGATGAGGAGGAAGATATTGAGGGTAACTTGTTTATGCCATATTCAGGGTTAATGGTTATGAAAGATGAGAACTTGCATTTTAATGTAAAAGGTTTCAGCCGTTATATTTGGGATTTTGAATCTTCTGATAAAGAAAATATAAAGGGACGTTATTTGGCTTATGGTCAGTTAGAGTATTTCGATTTAAAAAACAGAAAGAAATCTTTCCTGCCGGTTGAAAAAGAGTTTGATTGGAATTTTATATCTGGAACTACAGTTAAGGTCCTTTCTGATGATGAACTCATAGATAGAGGTGGAGGAAGTTCCGGGCATAGAAACTTCTCTGATGAAACTTTCTTGGCCGGGGTTGATGGTGGTAATGATGCTGCTATGTTTTCATTTAGAATGCATGATATAACTTATGATTCTTCATTCAGAGCAAATAAATCAGTTTTCTCAATAGGTGATTATTTACTTTGTATGGGTTCTGATATACAGAACAATGATAATAACCATAATACTGTAACTACAATATTCCAATCTTTTGATGAAGCTTGGAAGAAGAAATCCGGTGAAGGTTATATTTTGGAAGATGCGTCTTTATTGTATGCGTTAAAGAAAGGAAAACTTGAATTTGCTAAAAATGGTAATCATACCTGTGCATATATACAGCATGGGAAAGCTCCTAAATCTTCGGATTATGAATATTATATTATCAAGAACAAAGATAAGAAGCTTGCCAGACGACTGATATCAAAAGATTCTCCGGTAAATATTATTTCAAATAATAATGATGCACATATTATTGAAGATAAGGAAAAAAATATTGTTTGTGCAGCATTGTTTAATGAGGATAAGGAATATAATAATCTTATTGTCAGAAAAGTAAATATACCACTGGCTTATGTTCTGGAAAGCGTTGGAGATGAGAAAATATTGTCTATTTGTGAACCTGATATGCGTAGAATATCAAAAGCACATATGGGACTTTTGACAGAAGAGGATGTGATACAGGAAGAAAAGCCTTTCAATACAAAAATTGTTTTGAATGGAATGTTTAATGTAAAATGTGGTCAAAAAGATATTGATGTTTCTTACAATAAACAGAGAAATGAAACTTATGTAATAATTTCTACAATACGTGGAGAAAATTATAATTTGGTGTTAAAGAAATAGTTATGAAATTTACAATACGATTAATATGTTTATTTATTGCATTCTATTCGTCTAAGATAGAGGCTAATAATCTTACATTATGGTATAAAACTCCCGCAAATGCATGGGAAGAGGCTCTTCCTGTAGGAAATGGTCGTTTGGGGGCAATGATTTTCGGATATACAGATTGCGAACGTATTCAGTTTAATGAGAATACCCTTTATAGTGGTGGTCCGGAACAGTCATTTAATATCTTTGTACAGCCGGATTTAAATAATATAAAAGACCTGTTGGCTGCAGGAAAGAACAACGAGGCTGACAGTATCATTCAGAACAAATGGATTGGAAGACTGAATGAGGCTTATCAGCCTTGCGGTGATTTGTATATTGATTTTAAGAATAAAGGGAAAATAACAGACTATGTGCATAGTCTTGATATGACAAAGGCTGTTGTAAAGACTGACTATAAGATAAATAATGTACATGTAAAAAGAGAGGTTTTCGCATCTTATCCTGCTCAGGCCATTATAATAAAACTGTCTGCTGAAAAACCTATTCTGGATTTTAATGCATATATATCTTCTGAACATCCTTATAAGACTATCTCAGATGGTGATAACATCTGTATTAAAGGACAGGCACCTTCACATGCTCAGCGTAGGGATATTTCTCACATGAGAGCTTTTAATACAGAACGTTTACATCCTGAGTATTTTGATTCTAATGAAAATGTCATCAGAAAAGAACATATCATATATGGTGATGGATTGGATGATAGAGGAACCTTGTTTGAGGCGTGTCTTGACATGTTGAGTCACAATGGTAATGTCTGTATTAAGAATGATACTTTGAGGGCCTCTGCATGTAGTGAGGTAATATTTATGGTATATGCCGCAACAAGTTACAGTGGCTTTGATAAAAGTCCTGTATTAGCCGGGAAAGATCCTCATAAGCAGATACTGTCTGCAATGAAGAAGAATGAAGGCAGAAGTTATAATGAACTGTATAATGAACATCTCTCAGACTATTCAGAATTGTTTAATCGTGTTACTCTGGAACTGCCTGCATCAGACGAACAAAAATCTTTGCCAACCGATGAACGTTTGAGAAGATTTCATGAAACAGAAGACCAGATGTTGTTAGCTCAGTTATTCCAATTTGGCCGTTATCTTATGATTTCAGGATCAAGACCTGGAGGACAGCCACTTAACTTACAGGGTATATGGAACGATAAAAGATTGCCACCATGGAACTCTGGTTATACATTGAATATAAACCTTGAAATGAATTATTGGCCGGCAGAGGTTACAAATCTTTCAGAATGTCATATGCCTTTGTTTAATCTTATAGAGGAAATATCAGAGAAAGGTAAAAAAATAGCACGTAATATGTATGGTCTTGACGGATGGGCAATACATCATAACATTTCAATATGGAGGGAAGGCTATCCTTCAGACGGTTATGTTTATTGGTTTTTCTGGAATATCTCAGGTGCCTGGTTGTGTAGCCATATTTGGGAGCATTATTTATACACGGAAGATAAGGAGTTCTTAAGTAAGTACTATGATATACTTAAAGGAGCGTCAGTTTTTTATTCTGAATGGCTTGTTAAGGATAGCAATGGTAAGTGGGTTACTCCTGTGAGCACATCACCTGAAAATGCTTATATTATGCCTAATGGAATAGAAGCGTCTGTTTGTCCAGGTAGTACGATGGATCAGGCACTTATCAGGAATCTGTTTGATATTACAATAAAGGCTTCTGAAGTTTTAAGTATTGATAAGAGATTCAGATTGATGCTTAAAGAAAAAGCTGCTGATATGCGTGGTTATCAGATAGGAAGTAAAGGACAGTTACTTGAATGGGATAAAGAATATATAGAAAAGGAGCCTAATCATCGACATGTTTCACATTTATTTGGTCTATATCCGGGATATGATATTACTTCCGATAATGAAGATATATTCGAGGCTGCTCGTAGGTCATTGGAAGATAGAGGTAACAAAACAACCGGTTGGAGTATGGCGTGGAAAGTATCTTTGTGGGCACGTTTATATGATGCTGCTAAGTCATACGAAGCCTTGACAAATTTGGTGAACTATATAGACGCAAACAAAAAAGCAGAAAATAGTGGAGGACTTTATAGAAATATGCTTAATGCCTTACCTTTCCAGATTGACGGAAACTTTGGTGTTACTGCAGGTATCGCAGAAATGTTGATGCAGAGTCATAATGGCATTCATTTACTTCCTGCTTTACCAAAAACATGGATGAATGGTTCAGTTAAGGGATTGAAAGCCAGAGGCGGATTTACTGTTGATATTTCATGGAAAAATGGAAAAATGGAATTTGCAGATATCTATAGTTTATATAATAAAAATGTAAATGTTTCTTATATGGGTGAAAACAAATCTATAAAATTTAAAGCTGGAGAAATAAAACGCATTACTTTTTAAATGATATTGCATGACTTTTAAACCGCTTTTTGTGCTTGTTGAATAATTAATAAGACATTTTTGATATAAAATTACACATATTTGGCACTCTGAGGACTTTAGCTTATATATAAAAAAACATTATTGAGATATGTTTTACTCCATATTGGCTAACTTTGCTAAAGTGAGTTATACTTAAAGTATTTATAAATGAAATTATATATTATCAAATGAAAGGGAAATTATTTTTAGTTGCTACTGCAATAGCTTTTGCTTCTTGTGTAAATACACAAAAAACAGAAAACGATGAGTGGATAAAAACTGCTTTGGACAGATCGGCTTCACAGCTTCTGTTGACTGCACATGAAATAGATGGTACAGGTAAGTTACCTCGTTCAATCCATGTAGGTTATGATATGGATTTCCTGATCCGACAGTTGGAAAGAGATACGGCAACTTTTGTAGATTCATTGCGTAAGAAGCCTACTCCTGAGATGGATGGCAAACGCAGATTATGTAGTGTTTATGATTGGACAAGTGGTTTCTATCCGGGTTCATTATGGTATGCTTACGAACTTACCGGCAATAAGGAGTTGGAAACTGAGGCTGCAAAATATACTAATCTGTTGAATCCGGTACGTTATTATAAAGGTACACACGACTTGGGATTTATGATTAATTGCAGTTATGGCAATGCACGCCGTCTGGCATATGCTGATACTATAGATGCTGTAATGGTTGAGACGGCAGATAATCTTATAGGACGTTTTAATGATAGTATCTCATGTATCCGCTCATGGGATTTTGGAACTTGGAATTTTCCTGTTATCATAGATAATATGATGAATCTTGACCTGCTGTTTACTGTAAGCAAAATGACTGGTGATGCCAAGTATAAGGAAATTGCCTTGAAGCATGCTGATAAGACTATGGCTAATCATTTCCGTCCGGACTATACTTGCTGGCACGTGGTAAGCTATAATAATGATGGAACAGTGGAACGTAAGCAGACTCATCAAGGAAAGAATGATGATTCTTCATGGGCTCGCGGTCAGGCTTGGGCTGTTTACGGATATACATCATGCTATCGTGAAACAGGTGACAAGAAGTATTTGGACTTTGCTGTTAATGTGGCGGATATGATAATGGACAGAGTGAAAACAGAAGATGCTATTCCTTATTGGGATTACGATGCTCCTGTTACAGAGGAAACTCCTCGTGATGCTTCTGCTGCCGCTGTTACAGCTTCTGCGCTGATTGAAATGAGCACTATGGTGGAAGACGGACAGAAATATTTCGATTATGCAGAGAAAATACTTAAGAGTTTGTCATCTGATGCATATCTTGCAAAGAAAGGAGAAAATCAGGGATTTATATTGATGCATTCTACAGGTTCTCTTCCTAACGGTTCGGAAATAGATGTTCCTCTTAACTATGCGGACTATTATTACCTTGAGGCTTTGCAGAGATATATGAAACTGAAAGGTATTGAATATAAGAATTTATAAATTTTTAGTTTTTAAGTTCTTTAGTTTATAAGTTTGTTGATTGGAACTTATAAACTCATGAACTCAAAAACTTACAAACCTACTAAAATATCATGAAAATATTTGCTTTTAAAAATCTGGCTTTTTCAGTAGCGTTGGCTTGTTCCGTATGTACGGCTGCTGCGCAGGAGTTAAAAACAGAAGTGTTTGATTTTCTTAATCTCGATTATCCGGGATTGGAAAAAGTGAAGGAACTGCATTCTCAGGGTAAGGATGCCGATGCGGCAAGCGCGTTGCTGGAATATTATAGGGCACGTAAGAATGTCAAGGCACCTGAAGTAAACGTTGATAAGATTACTATAAGTAAGGATGAACAGAAATGGGCAGATGAGGCTTTGGAGCATACTTTCTTTTCACATAAAGGTTATCAGCCTTCTTTCAACTACGGTCAGGATATCGACTGGCAGTATTGGCCAGTAAAGGATAACGAATTGCGCTGGCAGTTGCACCGCCACAAATGGTTTACTCCAATGGGTAAGGCTTATAGATTGAGTGGTGATGAGAAATATGCGAAAGAGTGGGTTTTCCAGTATATGGACTGGATAAAGAAGAATCCATTGTTGAAAATAGACAAAAAAGAATATGAACTGGTAAACGATGGAAAACTGAAGGGTGATTATGAGAACATGCGATTCGCATGGCGTCCTTTGGAGGTTAGTAACCGTTTGCAGGACCAGACATCACAGTTTGTATTGTTCTTGCCGTCACCTTCGTTTACTCCGGAGTTCTTAACCGAGTTCCTCCTGAACTATCATAAGCACGCTTTGCATATCATGGCAAACTACTCTGATCAGGGTAATCACCTGTTGTTTGAGGCTCAGCGTATGTTGTGTGCAGGTTCTTTCTTCCCTGAGTTTAAAGAGGCTGCTGAGTGGAGACGTAGCGGTATAGACATCCTGAACAGAGAAATTGGTGTACAGGTTTATAAGGATGGAGGACAATTTGAGTTGGACCCTCACTATCATCTGGCTGCTATCAATATTTTCTGGAAGGCATTGGAACTGGCTGATATGAACGGTTATAAAAAAGAGTTCCCACAGTCTTATATTGATACAGTGGAAAATATGATAATGTTCTATATGAATATTTCTTTCCCTGATTATACAAATCCTTGTTTCAGCGATGCTAAACTGACAGACAAAAAAGAAATGGTCAAGAACTATAAGCGTTGGCTTAAGACTTTCCCTGAAAACGAGGCTATCAGATATATGGCTACACAGGGTAAGGAAGGTAAATTGCCTGAAAATCTTTCTATCGCTTTCAAGGAATCTGGTTTCTTCGTATTCCGTAACTCATGGGGTATGGATGCTACGCAGATGGTGGTAAAGGCAGGTCCTAAGGCATTCTGGCATTGCCAGCCTGATAACGGAACTTTTGAACTTTGGTTTAATGGTAAGAAACTGTTTGCTGATTCAGGTTCATATGTATATGCGGGAAATGGAGAGGTTATGGAATGGCGTAACTGGTTCCGTCAGACTCGTGTGCATAATACATTGACTCTTGGTGGCAAGGATTTGGAAACTACTGATTCAAAGACACTTCTTTGGCAGCCTGAAGGTAATGTACAGATGTTGGTTACAGAAAACCAGAGCTACAAGAAACTGAAACACCGTCGTTCTGTATTTTTTGTTGATGGCAAGTATTTCGTTATTGTTGACGAGGCAGTGGGAGATGCAAAAGGTTCTGTTAATCTGAATTATCAGATGCCTCGTGGAAAGGTAAACAACAGTCGTGAGGATATGACTTTCGTGACAGCTTTTGAACCGGGCAGCAATATGAAACTGCAGTGCTTCGGTCCTGAAGGCATGACAATGAAGAAAGAAGAAGGATGGTTATCTACTGAATACAGAAAGAAACAGAAGAGAATGAATGTTTCATTCAATGTAAAGAAGGAAACTAACGATCCGGTAAGGTATATCACTGTTATCTGCCCGGTTAAGGACAGTGCTGATGCACCGAAGATTTCTGCCAAGTTCAAATCAAAGAAATATGATGAGAAAGGACTTGAGGTGGAAGTTAAGGTTGACGGTAAGAAACAGGTGTTGAAATACGGATTGTAATAATGGAAAAACTGATATATAATGCGCTGTTCCTGTCAGTGGCCGGAATGTCTTTGGCAGGCTGCGCTTCAAAAAAGAATACACGTGAGGATAAAAGGCCGAACATAATATTCATTATGACGGACGACCATACCACTCAGGCTATTTCATGTTATGGCGGCAATCTGGTTCAGACTCCAAATCTTGACCGCCTGGCACATGAGGGAATACGCATGGACAGATGTTATGCCACTAACGCATTGTCCGGTCCGAGCCGTGCCTGTATCCTTACCGGAAAGATGAGCCATATAAATGGTTTTACTGACAATGCGAGCAGGTTCAATTCGGACCAGCCTACATTTATCAGTCTTCTTCATAAGGCTGGTTATCAGACAGGCATTGTGGGTAAATGGCATCTTATTTCCGAGCCTAAGGGCTTTGATTACTGGAGTATCCTTACAGGGCAGGAGGAACAGGGTGATTACTATGACCCGGATTTCAATGAGAATGGAAAGCATATTGTCGAGAAAGGATATGTTACCGATATCATAACTGATAAGGCCATAAAATATATTGATGGTGTTGATAAGAACAAGCCTTTCTGTCTGATGTTCCATCATAAAGCGCCTCACCGCAACTGGATGCCGGCTCCGCGTCATTTAGGACTGTTTAATAACACGGTATTTCCTGAACCTGCCACTCTCTTTGATGATTATAAAGGACGTGGCCGTGCATCGAAGGAACAGGATATGAGCATAGAACATACCTTTACTGATGACTGGGACTTGAAGCTTCTTACACGTGATGAAATGTTGCGCGATACTACCAACCGCCTGTACAAAGTGTATAAACGCATGCCTGAGGAAGTGCAGGATAAATGGGACGAGGTATATGCACCGCGTATAGAGGAATATCGTAGTGGTAAACTCACTGGCAGCAATCTGGTAAGTTGGAAATATCAGCAATATATGCGTGACTATCTTGCTACGGCTATGTCGGTGGATGAAAGTGTAGGGCGGTTGATGAAACATTTGGAAAGTATAGGTGAACTTGACAATACTATAATAGTATATACATCCGATCAGGGATTTTTCCTTGGAGAACACGGATGGTTCGACAAGCGTTTCATGTATGAAGAAACACGTATGCCGTTGCTTATACGTTATCCACGCTCCATTACTGCTGGAAGTGAGAGTAAAGCTTTGTGTATGAACATAGACTTTGCACCTACTTTCCTCGATTATGCCGGTGTGAAGATACCAGAAGATATGCAGGGACGTTCGCTTCGTTCCATTCTGGATAATGGAGGTAGGCTCCCGGACGACTGGAGAGAATGTACCTATTATCATTATTATGAATATCCGGCTGAGCACTCTGTGAAACGTCAGTATGGAATTCGTACCGACCGTTATAAACTTATTCATTTCTATAATGATATAGACGAATGGGAACTTTACGACCTTGCTGAAGACCCGGAAGAAATGAATAATGTATATGATGATGCTTCATACGCAGAAGTGAGAAATATGATGCATGGATTGCTTGAGAAGGCTCAAAAGGAATATGCAGATACAGATCCGGATGAAAAAGTAAATGTGCTGTTCAAAGGTGACAGAAGAGTAATGGATAGAACTAACAAGAAATAGTTTACAAGGTTACAGTTGACAAGTTAACAAGGTTTTCTATACGAGTGGAAATCTTGTTAACTCGTCAACTTGTTAACTGGTAACTTATAAACTTAAAAACTTAATACTAATGGATAGAAGAGATTTTCTAAAGGTTTCAGGCTGGTCGTTTCTTGGTATGGCAGCTTCCGGCAGCCTGCTCGGTTCATGTGTGCCGGGTTCAAAGGAAGCAAAGAAGATAATGCCATCTGCTTCAAAGTTTAAGATGTACTGGGGCGACCTTCATAATCATTGTAATCTTACTTATGGTCATGGAGATATGCGTGATGCTTTCGAAGCTGCAAAAACTCAGCTTGATTTCGTAAGTGTAACTCCTCATGCTATGTGGCCTGACATTCCGGGTGAGAATGACCCTCGTCTGAAATGGGTTATTGATTATCATACAGGTGCATTCAAACGTTTAAGACAAGGTGGCTACGAGAAGTATGTGGCAATGACCAATGAATATAATAAAGAAGGAGAGTTTCTTGCATTCATAGGTTATGAGGCTCACAGTATGGAACATGGCGACCATGTAGCGTTGAATTATGACCTTGACGCTCCTTTGGTGGACTGTACTTCTATAGAAGACTGGAAACAGAAGGCACGTGGACATAAAGTGTTTATCACTCCACACCACATGGGATATCAGACTGGATACAGAGGATATAACTGGGACTTCTTTACTGAAGGCAAGCAGACACCTTTTGTGGAAATGTATTCACGTCATGGACTTGCTGAATCAGATCAGGGTGATTTCCCGTATCTTCATGATATGGGACCTCGTCAGTGGGAAGGTACAATCCTGTGCGGTCTCGAACGCGGTTATAAGTTCGGACTTATGGGCTCTACAGACCAGCATTCCGGCTATCCAGGTAGCTACGGTGACGGACGTATAGGTGTGCTTGCACCTTCTCTTACACGTGATGCTTTGTGGAATGCTATGGAGAACCGTCACGTATGCTGCTCGACGGGTGATAAAATATTGATTGATTTCCGTCTGAACGATGCGTTTATGGGTGATGTTGTGAGAGGAAATCAGCGTCGCATATACCTGAATGTCGAAGGACAAAGCTGTATTGACTATATTGATATAATCAAGAACGGTAAGTTGCTTGCACGAATGAACGGACCTATGAGTCCGCTTGCTCCGGCCGGTGATACAGTACGTTGTAAGGTGAAGGTAGAGTTCGGATGGAACCGTGAGGAAAGATATGTTACATGGGACGGTGCTTTGAGTATAAACAAGGGACGTATATTAAGCGTGACACCATGTTTCCGCGGTGCTGCATTTACTTCTCCACAGGAAGGTGAGACAGAATTCCATACTCATGTGAACCGTATCCTTTCAACAACAGAGAATTCAGTAGAACTGAAACTGTTCACAACCAAAAATCCTAACACAGTAACTCCTGCTACTCAGGCTGTTATTCTTGAACTGGAAATGCCGAAGGATGGAATCCTTTCTGCCGATTTCAACGGAAAACATTTTGAACATTCTTTGGGAGAATTGCTTGCAGGTTCACGCAGTCACTTCATGATAGGATGGCTTAGCGAGGCTATACTCTTCAACAGGGCTATGCCTGAAGATTGCTATACCATAGAACATTATATGGAGGACAACGAACCTGAGAGAGATACAGACTATTATTATGTCAGAGTGCGTCAGAAAGACCAGCAGTGGGCTTTCAGTACTCCTATATGGGTGGAGAGAGTTTAATATGAAAAGGTACGCTATAGGAATAGACCTTGGCGGTACGTCTGTGAAATACGCCTTGATTGATAATGAAGGCGTATTTCATTTTCAGGGACGTATCCCGTCGAAGGCTGATGTATCGGCTGATGCAGTCGTAGGTCAGATTTTGCATGCAATAAATGAAGTGAAAGCATATGCTGCTTCTGAGGGTTTTGTTATAGACGGTATAGGTATAGGAACTCCCGGAATAGTAGATTCTACATCGCGTATTGTCATGGGTGGTGCAGAGAATATCCAGGGATGGGAAAATGTACATCTTGCGGATATCATAGAGAAAGAAACAGGCCTTTCTGTACTGGTTGGCAATGATGCCAATATGATGGGACTTGGTGAAACACGTTTCGGTGCCGGCAAGGGGATGACGGATGTAGTGTTCATTACTGTAGGTACAGGAATAGGTGGTGCCGTGGTTATTGGTGGAAAACTGTTTGGCGGATATGCCAACCGTGGAACAGAACTTGGCCATGTTCCATTGATAGCAAATGGCGAGAAGTGTGCATGCGGGGCTACAGGATGTCTTGAACATTACGCTTCAGCTTCTGCTTTGGTAAGAATGTTTGTATCAGAAGCTCCTGCATATGGCTATACTATTCCGGATGGTGGGGCAGATGGAGAACTCATAGTCCGCCTTTATAAAGAAGGTCATCCGTTGGCTGTGGATTGTTTGCGCAGACATTGCAGATATCTGGGACAGGGAATAGCCGGTTTTATAAATATCTTCAGCCCACAATTGGTGGTGATAGGTGGAGGTATTTCCGATGCCGGACAGTTCTATATAGATATGGTGAAGGAAGAAGCATTCAAGAATGCAATGGCTGACTGTGCTGTAAATACGGATATTGTTGCTGCCGGATTAGGCAATAAGGCCGGTAGTCTGGGAGCCGCATCAATGGTATTCGATGCCGGACTTAATGGAAAGTAGAAACAGGGTATATACTAATTGAAAAAATCAGACTATGAATAAAAGGACAATACATCTGATACTGATAATGTCGTTCTGGTTCACTATATCTTTCATTACGAATATACTTGGACCTTTAATTCCGGATATTATCAACAATTTCAACCTGTCCAATCTTGCGATGGCAGGTTTTATTCCGACTTCTTTTTTCCTTGCATACGCTATAATGTCTATTCCTTCCGGAATACTTATAGACAAATACGGTGAGAAGCCTGTACTGTTTTGCGGTTTTCTAATGCCGTTGATAGGCTCTGTACTATTTGCAACTATTCATACATATCCTGCTCTTCTGGCTTCATCGTTTATTATCGGGCTTGGTATGGCTATGTTGCAGACTGTTATAAACCCTTTGCAACGCACTGTGGGAGGTGAAGAAAATTATGCCTTTATAGCCGAGCTTGCACAGTTCGTTTTTGGTGTGGCCTCTTTTGTAAGCCCATTGGTCTATTCAGGCCTTATGTCGCGCCTGTCTCCGGATGTGTATGTACCAGGGAACAGTATTATAGCTGATGCCCTGGCGTCAGTTACTCCGTCAGACCTTCCATGGGTTTCACTTTACTGGATATTTGCGGCATTGCTTGTTTTGATGCTCATATCTGTACTTTCTTCCCGTTTCCCTAAGATTGAACTTAATGATGACGAACGGGGAGGCAATAAGGCTACTTATATGTCGTTGTTCAAGAGTGGTTCTGTGTGGATGTTTTTCCTCGGCATATTTTGTTATGTCAGTACCGAACAGGGAACATCCATATTTATGACTACTTTCCTTGAGAAATATCATGGCGTAAATCCGCAGACAGACGGAGCCTTCATAGTAAGTCTTTTCTGGGGACTTATGACTGCAGGATGTCTGGTAGGAATGCTTTTGCTTAAACTTATCGATAGCCGTTTGCTTCTTAAGTGTTCTGGATTTCTTACTATAGTACTTCTGGCCTGTGCGATTTTCGGCGGTCGTAGTCTGTCATCCGTCGCTTTCCCGGCAATAGGATTCAGTATCTCGGTTATGTATTCCATTGTGTTTTCTCTTGCGCTTAATTCAGTACCGTCCAATCACGGCTCATTCGCAGGAATACTTTGTACAGCTATCGTTGGGGGTGCAGCCGGGCCGCTTATCATTAGCAGCATAGCAGATTTGACTTCATTGAGAACCGGTATGTGCGTAATCTTTCTGTTTGTTGCTTACATTATATTTGTAGCATTTGCCGCACGTCCTCTTGTCAATAATAAGACTGTAACATTAAAGCAACTTCTCGGAATAGGAAAATAATTTTATAATACCTCCACCGAGAACAATATCGCCCCGGTAGAATGCAGCAGCTTGTCCCGGGGCGATAGCTGCTAAAGGCTCGTGAAGCTTGACATGCAACAGTCCGTCACCGGTCATTGTAACAGTACATCTGTTTGCCTGCTTGCGATATCTTATTTTTACTATTACATCATCCTTATCCAACAGAAATTTCGGATTTATTATATTCCAGTCTGTTAGCCACATTTCGTCTTGTTCAAGCGAAGACATTTTGTCGCTTATTACAACTTTATTTTCTTCAGGGAAAATTTCTTTTACGAACAATGCCTTGTTCATATATATACCCAATCCTCTCCGTTGGCCTATTGTATAAAAGGGATATCCTTCATGTTTTCCTATGTTATTCCCATCTTCGTCACAGAATATGCCAGGCTTGATGGAGTCAGGATTAACATTCTTGCGTAAGAAGCTCCTGTAATCCATAGGACAGAAACATACTCCGAGGCTGTCTTTCTTTGTTGCGGTTTTCATGAAGCCTCTTTCTGCCGCAATTTCTCTTACCCTTGTTTTTGTTATATTTCCCAGTGGTAGCAACATCCGTTCCATAATGTCCTGCGGAAGTCCCCACAGAAAGAACGACTGGTCCTTATCAGGATCGGAACCATTTTTGATATGCCAATATCCATCGCGGAATGTTTTCTGAACATAATGTCCTGTGGAGATATGGTATATTCCTTCCTTATCTGCTATTTCTTTCAGTATCGGCCATTTCAGGTAGTTGTTGCAAAGTGTGCAAGGCACAGGAGTTCTTCCGGACATATACTCCTTTATGAAATAGTCTATTATGTATTCCTTGAATTTATCTCTCAGGTCGTATGTGATATGGCTTATGCCAAGTCTTTGGCATAGATTATAAGCGTCGTCAAGATATTCTGTATTATTGCCTTTCTCGTAAAATCTGAATGTGACACCGGTCACTTCGTAACCTGCATCCATAAGTAACATGGCAGCTACAGAACTGTCCGTTCCGCCACTCATTCCTAAAAGCACTCTGTTGTTCGTCTGCATAATAAATATATGTATAATCTGCCGTTTTGACGTAAGGGCATAAAAAAAGGAGTACCGCTGTACTCCAACCTTTGTTAACCTTAAAATCTAATACTATGAAAAACACAGTACAAAGGTACGGACTTTTCCGTAATATGCAAGGATTTTACTGTGAAAATAGTGCTTTATAACACTATTTAGTAATATCGTTGTTTGTTATACACTTATTAAGGTTTTGTCCTATATTCAATTGGCGTCATCCCGGTATGTTTCTTAAAGTATCTGGCAAAAAAGGACTGGTCAGGGAAGTTCAGTTCGTATGAAATATCCTGAATTGACATGTTTGAATATTTAAGCATTATCTTTATTCTCTGTATTGCATGTTTGTCAATGATGTACTTGGCAGATTTTTCAGCGACACTTTGTGTTATTGATGACAAGTAACGGGATGTAATATACAATTTCTCAGCATAGAAACCTACCTCCCTTTCCTTTGGACAAAAGTTATGTATCAGATGTATGAATTTGATGAATAATTCTTCCCGTCTTCCCACTTCCTCTGACTTGTCTATTTTGAAGAGCGTCCTTGTTTTGTCATATACATCCAGCAAAAAACTTTGGATATTGTTTTTTAAGATTTTTACTCTGAAACAGTTTGTCTTTTCATTATAGAAATCTTCCATAGCCTCTACAAGATAATTCATTTTGTTTATTCTTTTCTCTCCCAATTGTACACAAGGGTATTCTTTCAGGAAGAAAGTAAATGAAGGTTCCAGTTGCGCTGTTGCTTCATCGTAAACTTCGTGCTTGAATATTATATATGAGATTTTGAAGTCATCGCTGTTGCTGATATTGTGAACTATGCTTCCGGCTATTATGATTAGCTGCGTATTGGCCACGATTTCGTACGGAATAAGGTCTATTTCTATAAGTGCCGTACCTTTTCTGCAAAAGATAATTGTGTCAACATCCACTTTCATTGTTTTGCCTGATGGTAGCCATTCATCTTTGTCTGCTCCAGCTTTGAAAATTTCATCATCCGGTAGTTGAAGTATATGCATATAGTTTCAATTTCGTTAATAACAATTTATATCAATAAAAAATACATAGTAAAATTAGTATCTAATATTGCAATTCAATAATATATACATTGTTTTTTTTATTATTTATTTTTCGTTAAATAAAAAATATTTAAGGTCTTAATAATCTATAAAGCATATCGGTTGTTCCGATTTTGAACAATAGTGCTGTAAAAAAGAAAATTAACGTTGTTGGTAATTAACTTAATTTTGCCACGAATTTTAAAGTAAAAAGATTTATATGGTAACAGTAAACAAAAAATGGTTGCAACTGATGGGAATAGTTGGTTGCGTGATTGGACTCGCTTCGTGTGGGCAAACACAAAAAGGAGAAATGCAAGCCGGAGGTTATGAAATCATGAAAGTGGAAAAAGCGAATAAGGTTGTCGAAACTGGTTATTCAGCTTCTATTCGTGGACGCCAGGATATAAATATCATGCCTCAGGTGTCGGGAACAATACATAAACTATGTGTAACAGAAGGTGAGAAGGTAAAAAAAGATCAGGTACTTTTTATTATTGACCAGGTTCCTTATAAAGCTGCTCTTAATACAGCTGTAGCAAATGTAAAATCTGCACAGGCTGCATTGGCTACTTCGGAACTTACTTTTAACAGTAACAAAGAGTTGTATGCAAAAAAGGTAGTATCGGAATTTACACTTCAAACTTCTGAAAACCAGTATCTGACAGCTAAAGCACAATTGGCGCAGGCTGAGGCACAAGAAGTGAATGCCCGCAATGACCTGTCATATACAGAGGTGAAAAGCCCTAGCAATGGTGTGGTAGGTATGCTGCCTTACCGTGTAGGTACATTGGTCAGTCCGTCTATGACACAGCCTTTGACTACCGTTTCTGATAATTCTGAAATGTATGTTTATTTCTCAATGACAGAAAATCAGGTACTTGGCATGGTTCGTGAATATGGCTCTGTGGATGAGGCAATAGCTAAAATGCCGGAAATCTCACTGGAACTGAATGACGGTACCACATACGCAGAAAAGGGAAAGATTGAATCAATCAGTGGAGTAATAGATACACAGACTGGTACTGTAGGAGTACGTGCTGTATTCCCTAACGAGAAAGGATTATTGCTGAGCGGTGCTTCCGGAAGAGTGTTAATACCAAGTACATATAGCGATTATATAGTAATACCTCAGGAAGCAACAGTTAAACAGCAAGATAAGATTTCAGTGTTTAGAGTTGTTGACGGCAAGGCTGTGACAACATTAATTAAGGTTGCCGCTTATAACGACGGACGCGAGTATATCGTGCTTGAAGGTCTTAATCCGGGCGATGAGATCGTAGCCAAGGGCGCAGGACTTCTTCGCGAAGGAACTCAGGTAAGATAATCAAATAGAGTTGATGTGGCTTTAATTAAGAAAGAATAACAATGAAAGGAAATATATTTATCAAACGACCGGTGATGGCTATTTCCATCTCCATCGTGATTTTGTTGGTGGGATTTATCTCACTCATATCGTTGCCGGTAGAACAGTATCCTGATATAGCTCCTCCTACAGTGGTGGTTGATGCTACATATACAGGTGCCAGTGCCGATGCGGTAATGAACAGTGTTATAATGCCGTTGGAAGAGAGTATAAACGGTGTGGAAAACATGATGTATATCACTTCTACCGCAACAAACTCCGGTTCGGCTACAATACAGGTTTATTTCAAACAGGGTACAGACCCTGATATGGCTGCTGTCAACGTTCAGAACCGTGTATCAAAGGCGCAGGGACTTTTGCCGTCGGAAGTAACAAAAATCGGTGTTTCTACAGCTAAAAGACAGACTAGCTTCCTTCAGATTAACTCGTTGGTTAGTACCGACGGTAAATATGACGAGACATTCCTTGCCAACTATCTGGATATAAATGTCATTCCTGAGATAAAACGTATCGAAGGCGTTGGTGATGCTACATTGCTGGGTGATACCTACAGTATGCGTATATGGCTTAATCCGGAACGTATGGCTCAGTATGGTTTGATTCCTGATGATGTTACGGCTGTACTTGGTGAACAGAACATTGAAGCTCCGGCTGGTAACCTGGGAGAGAACTCTCCAAATGTGTTCCAATATGCGTTGAAATATAAAGGACGTCTTAAATCGGTAGAACAGTTTGAAGATATCGTGATACGTTCTAATGAGGACGGTTCTGTTCTCCGACTTAAAGACATTGCAAAGGTTGAACTGGGACGTCTTTCATACAGCTATCATGGCGAGGTGAATGACCGTCCGGGTGTGACTTTCCTTACTTTCCAGGTAGCGGGTGCCAATGCGACAGAAGTTAATGAAGCCATTACAAAACGACTGGAAGAAATGTCTGAGGCTCTTCCTCCTGGCGTTGAATTTGTTCAGATGATGAGTTCAAATGACTTCCTCTATGCTTCTATTCATAACGTTGTAGAAACACTTGTAATAGCAATCATACTCGTTATCCTTGTAGTTTATTTCTTCTTGCAGGATTTCAAGAGTACATTGATTCCTTCTATTTCAATCATTGTTTCTCTTATCGGTACGTTTGCTTGTCTTGTTGCGGCAGGTTTCAGTATCAACATTCTTACCCTGTTTGCCCTTGTGCTTGCTATCGGTACTGTGGTGGATGATGCCATAGTAGTGGTTGAGGCCGTGCAGGAGAAATTCGACTCCGGATACAAATCTCCTTATCTGGCTACAAAAGATGCGTTGAGTGATGTTACTATGGCCGTTATCTCATGTACATGTGTGTTTATGGCTGTGTTTATCCCTGTAACATTCATGGGCGGTACATCTGGTATATTCTATACTCAGTTTGGTGTCACTATGGCTACTTCTGTAGGTCTGTCAATGATTTGTGCATTGGTACTTTGTCCTGCTCTTTGTGTCATTATGATGAGACCATCCGACGGACAGAAGAGCGCTAAAAGTTTCAATGGTCGTGTAAAGGCTGCATATAATGCTTCTTTCAATGCTACTATGAATAAATATAAGAAAGGAGTTATGTTCGCAATTCATCACAGATGGATGGTGTGGGCTGCGCTTATTGTATCAGTAGTATTGCTTGTGTTCTTTATGAAGACTACCAAGACAGGTCTGGTTCCACAGGAAGACCAGGGAACTGTTATGATTAACATCAGTACATCACCTGGTAGCACTCTTGCTGAGACTGTAAAGGTGCTGGAAAAAGTAAAAGATATCCTGAAGAATACTCCTGAAGTTGATAATTACAGTGCTACATCTGGTTATGGCCTTATTTCCGGTCAGGGTACTTCTTATGCATCATGTATCGTCGATCTTAAACCATGGGATGAACGTAAGGGAGCGGAACATTCTGCTGATGCCGTTCTGGCACGACTGAATGCACAGTTTGCCCAAATTAAGGAAGCTCAGATTTTCTGCTTCCAGACAGGTATGATTCCTGGTTACGGTATGGGTAACTCTGTGGAATTATATATGCAGGATAAGACCGGAGGTGATATGTCTGTGTTCTTCGGACATGTAATGAACTTCCTTGGAGTCTTGAACCAGCGTCCTGAGGTAGCCATGGCATATACTTCATATGCAATGAACTTCCCTCAGATTGCAGTAGATATTGATGCAGCCAAGTGTAAACGAGCAGGAATATCTCCATCGGATGTACTTTCTGCTTTAGGTAGTTATTGTGGTGGTTCATACGTATCAAACTTTAATGAATTCGGTAAGGTATATCGTGTAATGCTTCAGGCATCGCCTGAATACCGTCTTGACGAACAGTCTCTTAATAATATGTATGTACGTAACGGAACAGAGATGGCTCCATTAGGACAGTTCGTTACATTGAGGAATGTAATGGGAGCTGAAGTCGCAAAACGATTCAACCTTTACAGTTCTATAAATGTAAACGTTAATGCTCAGGCAGGATATTCAACAGGTGAAGTACAGAATGCAATTAAAGAGGTTGCCGCTCAGACTCTTCCTACAGGTTACGGATATGAATATGGCGGTATTGCCCGTGAGGAATCTCAGAGTGGTGGTTCGCAGACAGTATTTATATATGTAATATGTGTTGTACTTATATATCTTATCCTTTCATGTCTGTATGAAAGTTTCCTTGTTCCGTTGGCGGTTATCCTTTCTGTTCCGTTCGGTTTGATGGGTAGTTTCTTATTTGCCAAATTGTTCGGATTGGAAAACAATATCTATCTTCAGACAGGTGTGATTATGTTGATTGGTCTGCTTTCAAAGACAGCCATCCTGATTACGGAATATGCTCTGGAACGTCGTCGTAGAGGAATGGGAATTATTGAGTCTGCCTACTCTGCTGCACAAGCCCGTTTGCGTCCTATCCTGATGACAGTGTTGACAATGATTTTCGGTATGATTCCGCTTATGTTTGCAACAGGTGCTGGAGCTAACGGTAACAGTTCATTGGGTACAGGTGTTGTCGGCGGTATGCTTGTCGGTACTTTGGCTCTTCTCTTTGTCGTTCCTGTGTTCTATATTACGTTTGAGTATCTTCAGGAGAAAATCCGTAAACCTATGCAGGTAGAGGGAGATGCACAGTTCAAGTTAGAACACGAACGCAGTCTTGAAGAAAGAAGTGTTTTTAAAAACGATGAACAGGTATAATTATAAAAGGTATAACATATGAAGAAAATAATGATACTTGCCACTACAGCTGCCATGTTGAGCAGCTGTGGTATATATACAAAATATAAACCTGCGGAAACTGTTCCTGACAGTCTGTACGGAGCAAATGTAGAAATAGCCGATACAGCGAATTTCGGAAACTCGGACTGGAAAGAAATATTTACAGACAGTTATCTTCAGACCTATATAGACCAGGCATTGCAGAACAATACTGACTATCAGTCCGCACAGTTACGTATAGAAGAAGCCAAGGCTACGCTTCTGTCATCAAAACTGGCTTTCCTGCCTTCGTTTGCACTGACTCCACAGGGAACTATAAGCAGTTTTGATTCTCAGAAAGCTACAAAATCGTATGAACTGCCTGTTACTGCAAGTTGGGAACTTGATATATTTGGCCGTATGCGAAATTCCAAGAAACAGGCTCAGGCATTGTACGCTCAGAGTGTTGACTATAAGCAGGCTGTACGTTCACAGCTGATTGCCAATGTTGCCAACACATATTATACATTGCTTATGCTGGACGAACAACTGAAATTGTCGGAAGAAACAGCGGAGGCATGGAAAGAAACTGTTGGTGCCGCACGTGCATTGATGGATGCGGGTCAGTACAATGAGGCTGTAGTATCGCAGATGGAAGCAACATATTACAGTGTGCAGGCTTCTGTAGTTGATCTTAAAGAACAGATAAACCAGACACAGAATACTCTGGCACTTCTGTTGGCTGAGACTCCTCGTAATTATGAGCGTGGAAAACTGGCAGACCAGGTAATGCCTGACGACTTGTCAATAGGTGTTCCATTGCAGATGCTTTCAAATCGTCCAGATGTCCGTTCGGCAGAACGTTCACTCGAAGCTGCGTTCTATGTTACTAACCAGGCACGTTCGGCTTTCTATCCTTCAATAGTTTTAAGCGGTAGTGCAGGATGGACGAATGCCGCAGGTTCGATAATAGTCAATCCTGCCAAGTTCATAGCTACTGCTGTGGGTCAGTTGACAATGCCTCTTTTCAACCGTGGACAGAACATAGCCCAACTTCGTATAGCCAAGGCCCAGCAGGAAGAAGCAAGTCTGAGTTTCCAGCAGACACTGCTTAATGCGGGAGCTGAAGTTAACGATGCGCTGACAGCATATCAGTCGAGCAAGTTAAAGACAGAATTGTATCAGAAACAGGTAGAATCACTGGAAAAAACAGTGACCAGTACATCGTTGCTTATGGAGTACGGTACGACGAATTATCTTGAAGTGTTGACAGCCCGTCAGTCATTGCTTAACGCACAACTTACGCAGGTGTCAAACCGCTTTACTGAGATACAAAGCGTGATAAGTCTTTATCAGGCTCTTGGAGGAGGAAGAGGAGAATAATTATATAGCTCGTTTATCCGAAATAAAACGACGAAGCGTTTGGATTAAAGAAACGAAGAGTTTTTTTAGGTGTAAACACACACAATCATTTCATATAAAATTAACTGTTATCATTATCTAGTGTGATAATTAGATGATTGGGGCTGCCTGGGGAGTGATCTTCGGGCAGTCCGTTTTTTGTGGAAAAGTGTTGAATAATACCAAGTATGACAATTTTATAGAAACTTCTGAATTGCTTGATTTTTGTATTAAAACTATGTTTTGCAACATATACCTTGCAAATGTGTTACACAAGTATAAATATTTCATTATTACGGATTTTTTTCTCTAATTATTAATTGCATTCAAATAAAATGTTGTATTTTTGTGTCGCCAAAAAAGGAAATAAATATATCTAAAATAATAACCAATTTAATTCATTAGAACAATGGCAAATTTAGATCTTACCAAATACGGTATCCAGGGTACCGTAGAAATCTTGCACAATCCTTCATACGAAGTATTGTTCGCTGAAGAAACAAAAGCTGGTTTGGAAGGCTATGAAAAAGGTCAGGTAACTGAACTTGGTGCAGTGAACGTTATGACTGGTATCTACACTGGTCGTTCTCCTAAAGATAAATTCTTGGTAAAAGACGCTACAAGTGAAAACACTGTATGGTGGACTTCAGAAGAATATAAAAACGACAACAAGCCTGTAACTACAGAAGCTTGGAATGTATTGAAAGAACTTGCTGCTAAAGAATTGTCAAACAAGAAACTTTATGTAGTTGATGGTTTCTGCGGTGCTAACGAAGCTACTCGCTTGAAAGTTCGTTTCATCATGGAAGTTGCATGGCAGGCTCACTTCGTAACTAACATGTTCATCCGCCCAACAGCTGAAGAACTTGAATCATTCGAACCTGACTTCATCGTTTACAACGCTTCTAAGGCTAAAGTTGAAAACTACAAAGAACTTGGCTTGAACTCTGAAACAGCAGTTGTATTCAACCTTACTACTAAGGAACAGGTTATCCTTAACACTTGGTATGGTGGTGAAATGAAGAAAGGTATGTTCTCTATGATGAACTACTTCAACCCACTTCGTGGTATCGCTTCTATGCACTGTTCAGCTAACACAGATAAAGAAGGCAAGAGCTCAGCTATCTTCTTCGGTCTGTCTGGTACAGGTAAGACAACTTTGTCAACTGACCCTAAACGTCTGTTGATTGGTGATGACGAACACGGATGGGATAACGAAGGTGTATTCAACTACGAAGGTGGTTGCTACGCTAAGGTTATCAACCTTGATAAGGAATCAGAGCCAGATATCTACAATGCTATCAAACGTGACGCTTTGTTGGAAAACGTAACTGTTGACGCTAACGGTAAGATAGACTTCGCTGATAAGAGCGTAACTGAAAACACTCGTGTTTCTTACCCTATCTATCACATCAACAACATCGTTAAACCGGTTTCTAAAGGTCCTCACGCTAAACAAGTTATCTTCTTGTCAGCTGATGCGTTCGGTGTATTGCCTCCAGTATCAATCTTGAACGAGGAACAGGCTCAGTACTACTTCCTGTCAGGATTTACTGCTAAGTTGGCTGGTACAGAACGTGGTATCACTGAACCAACTCCTACATTCTCTGCTTGTTTCGGTGCTGCATTCTTGTCATTGCACCCAACAAAATATGCTGAAGAATTGGTTAAGAAGATGAAGATGACAGGTGCTAAGGCTTACTTGGTTAACACTGGCTGGAACGGAACTGGCAAACGTATCTCTATCCGTGATACTCGTGGTATCATCGATGCTATTCTGGACGGTTCTATCGACAAGGCTCCGACCAAGACTATCCCGTACTTCAACTTCGTTGTTCCGACTGAGTTGCCGGGTGTAGATCCGAAGATTCTTGACCCGCGTGACACTTACGACTGCGCTTGCAAGTGGGAAGAAAAAGCTAAAGATTTGGCCGGACGCTTCATCAAGAACTTCGCTAAGTTCGAAGGAAACGAAGCAGGCAAAGCTTTGGTTGCTGCAGGTCCGAAATTGTAATCAAAACTTACAAAATTCTAAATATAAAGCGGTTCTCTTTGTGAGAACCGCTTTTTTCGTATCTTTACCACAAATCAAACAACAAAACCATGAAACGACTCAAACAAGCAGCCTTGACTGCAATTTTCCTGCCCCTTATGGCATGCGGAGGGAACACTACACAGCAATCGCAACCGGCAAATGACACTACCACGGTCAGCAAAAACCAGGTTATCGAAACCATCATGTCGCGGCGCAGCATCCGCCGATACAAGCCACAAGCCGTAGAGCGGGAAAAGATGCAGACTATCGTAGAATGCGGCATCAATGCGCCCAACGGAATGAACAAACAGTCATGGGCCATCCGCATCGTAGACAATCCGGAATACATCAACGGCATTACCGAAGCCTACAAGAAAGCCAATCCGAAAGCGGCCGAAGACCCGTCGTTCAAGAACATGTTCCGCAATGCGCCTACCGTTGTGTTCATCGCACACGACCCGGCTTATGACATGTCGCAGATTGACTGCGGACTGCTGGGAGAAAACATGATTCTTTCCGCCTGGTCAATGGGTATCGGCTCTTGCTGTTTAGGTGGCCCGATACGATTTATGAACACCGACCCGGCAGCCGCCGAATACTTGAAGCGTCTGGAATTTCCCGACGGATACAAGCTACTGTACTGCATTGCGTTTGGATATCCGGATGAAAGCCCGGCAGCCAAGCCCCGCGACATGAAGAAAGTAAAATTCATCGACTGACGAATGACCTGATGTACTTTTTTCCCTGAAGATGCTGCGGCCATATGCAACCACAGAAGCTCAAACATTCAGCGGAGAACAAGCGAAATCCTGACTTGCTGCCTCAACGGAGATTTTTCCAAAGGCAACAATCGCCCTCTCACGGGAAATGTTGAAAGGCAAGCCATAAAAAAGGCGGACGATGAAATCTTGCAACAGAATTTGCACGGTTTCATCGTCCGCCTTTCCGCATCAGCCAGCGCTCTTCAAAACGCCCGAAGACTTTATTTCCGCCCGAAATCGGCAGGAATCTCCCCCCACCGCTCGGTCTCCCACTTCAGAAGGGGAGTTTTATATGCATTCTCCTTCAGCCAGTTCTCGGCCCGCTCAATCAGACTGAACAATTCTTCGGTACGGGCATTGCGCTCCAACTTCGTCTTGCACCTTTTCTGCTTCACCCAAAGCAAGGCATTACGGCTGTCCGAATAGACCGGCATGTCGAGATTCTTCTTCTTCAGCAGCGCCAATCCATGTACGATGGCCAGAAACTCGCCGATATTGTTGGTGCCATATACCGGGCCAAAATGAAAGACCTCCTGTCCGGTGAGCAGATATACCCCTCGATATTCCATCGGACCGGGATTCCCGCTACAGGCGGCATCCACCACCAGACAATTTCGGTTAAAGCCCTCCGGCAGCGAAAGCCCAGCATTCTCCGTCTTCCTCGCGGAAAAAATCAGATGTGCCGGCATCGAAAAAGCCCTTTCCGCCTCCTCGCGCGTATCAAACGACTTGAAAACCGCTCCCTGATAGTTTTTTACCTGCAGCTGGCAGTCCGTCCACGAAGCATATACTCCCGGATTAACTCCTTTCCATACCGTATAGAATTTCTTTTTTGCCATAATCCCCCGATAAAAGATTGAGAATGAAAAATGAATAATCCCCTGACGGAAATCCTTCATTCCCCATTCTCAACCATTTTCTGTATTTCTGTCTTACATTCTTTCCGGCACTTCGATGCCCAACAGTCCCATCGCCAGCTTCACTACCTTTCCTACATTCTGGCTCAGTGCAAGGCGGAACACCTTCAGCGCCTCGTTTTCCTCACGCAGGATGCTGAAATCGTGATAGAACTGATTATATTCTTTCACCAAATCATAAGCATAGTTGGCCAGGACGGAAGGATTATAGTCCGCTCCTGCCTGCTCCACCACTCCCGTAAAGTCGGCAAGCATCTGAACCAGGCCTTCCTCTTTCACGCTCAGCTCCACGCCCGCCGGAATAGTCTGCGGGATGACGATGCCGTTTTCTGCGGCCTTGCGCAGGATAGACTGGATTCGCGCATATGTATACTGGATGAACGGCCCCGTATTCCCGTTGAAGTCGATTGACTCCTTCGGGTTAAACATCATGTTCTTGCGGGCATCCACCTTCAGGATGAAGTATTTCAAGGCACCCAACCCCACGATACGGGCAATGTCGTCAGCCTCTTCCTTCGTCAGTCCGTCAAGTTTTCCCAGCTCGCTGCTTGTCTCCTTCGCCGTCTCTATCATGGCCTCCATCAAATCGTCCGCATCCACCACCGTTCCTTCACGGCTCTTCATTTTTCCTTCCGGCAGTTCCACCATCCCGTATGAGAAGTGAACCAAGTCTTTTCCCCAGTCAAAGCCCAGCTTGTCAAGCAGAATCGACAATACCTGGAAGTGATAGTTCTGCTCGTTTCCTACCACATAAATCATTTTGTCAATCGGATAATCGGCGAAACGCTGTTCGGCCGTACCGATATCCTGCGTCATATAGACAGAAGTGCCGTCTGCACGGAGCAGCAGCTTCTGGTCAAGTCCTTCAGAAGTCAGGTCAGCCCATACCGAGCCGTCGTTCTTGCGGAAGAAAAGCCCTTTCTCCAGACCTTCCATCACCTTCTTCTTGCCTTCCAGATAGGTTTCCGACTCATAGTATATCTTGTCAAAGCCTACGCCCATCATCTTGTAAGTCTCGTCAAATCCGGCATAAACCCATCCGTTCATCTTCTTCCAGAGCGCGCGCACTTCCTCATCGCCCGCTTCCCACCGGCGGAGCATCTCCCGGGCCTCTTGCATCAGCGGCGACTGGGCTTCAGCCTCCTCCTTGCTCAATCCCTTTTCCATCAGCCCGGCCACTTCGGCCTTGTAATGCTTGTCAAAAGCCACATAATAATCGCCCACCAGATGGTCTCCCTTCTTTCCGGAAGACTCTGGAGTCTCTCCGTTCCCATACTTCAGCCATGCAAGCATGGATTTGCAGATATGGATGCCGCGGTCATTGACTATGTTTGTCTTGATTACCTTATTTCCGTTGGCCGCCATGACATTGGCCAAAGCGTTTCCCAACAGGTTGTTGCGCACGTGGCCCAAATGAAGCGGCTTGTTTGTATTGGGAGAAGAATATTCAATCATCACCAGAGGTGCATCAGCCGCAGCTTCCCGGATTCCCCACCGGCTGTCGGCATGAATGCGGTTCAGCAGTTCCACCCATACATCCGAAGCAACCGTCAGGTTTAAAAAGCCCTTGATTACATTATAGGCCGACACCGCCGGTTCATTCTGCTTCAGATATTCGCCAATCTCTTGTGCAGTCTGTTCCGGCCCCTTCTTCGAAATCTTCAGGAAAGGGAACACCACCAGCGTAAGATGCCCTTCAAATTCCTTTTTCGTCTTCTGTATCTGTACCATCTTGGCGGGAACATCCGCGCCATACAGTTCCTTTACGCCCCTGAGGACGGATTCGGTCAGTTTGTCTTCTATCTTCATGCGCTTATATAATGTTGTTTATCGTTTTTCATACTTCATCGGATGCGCAAAGATAGTGATTTCGAGCGAAGTTCGCCCTATGATTATCTCAGTTTCTTTCGCCATGCGGACGGAGAGAGTCCCTCTTTCCGCTTAAACTGCTTGCTGAAATGGGCCAAATCGGCAAATCCGACCTGCGCAGCTATCTCGGCCAGACTGTTTTCGGCAGTCTTCATCCTGCTTTTTGCCTCTTCTATCCGCAGCTCATTCACCCATCGGTTAAAGTTTCGGCCATAAGTGTCATTGACATAATTAGACAGATAGGTGCGGTTGACCCCTATAGACTTGCTCAATGCCTGTATGGTCAGCCCAAGACAAAGGAATCCTTTCTGTCTTTTCCATTCATCAAGCTTTTTCCCTATCAGCAGATAAGTCTTGTCTCCCAATCGTATACTCATGTGTTTTCTCGTATTTGGGAAACTAAGATACGTACAGAAAAAATTCCCGTAAAAGGCCCGAACGGCCACTTTATGACTAAACAAGCAAAAAAGCGGAATATCAGGCACAATTTCAGGCTTATTCGGATTCAGTTTTTCCAGGGTAGCGGCCTTTCCGCATTCAATGATAAATCAGTGTCGACAGGTAGCTTTCCGCAAAGACCTCATTGGCTATTTCAAGAAGCCCGTCGGCAGTCAGGCTTTCTATGCGGGCGAACACCTCGCTCTTGTCTTCATACCTCCGGTAATGCAGGAAACACTTCCCCATATCAAGCGCATTGTTTTCGAAATTGTCCCCTGCCACCCCTATCTGTCCGATAATCTGCTTCTTCGCCGCGGCGAGCTGCGCGGCGGTAAGCCGCCGCTCGCGCAGGCGTTTCAGCTCCTTGTGCACCAAAGTGATGCAGCGTTCCTCGTCTTCCGCATCGCATCCGAAATAAATGCAGAAGGTTCCCGTATCGGTATAGGCCGTGAGATTGGACTCCACATTATACACCAGGCCGCGCCGCTCGCGCAATATCACGTTCAGGCGGCTGTTCATGCCCGGGCCGCCCAAGATATTGTTGAGCAGATAAAGGCCCGTGCGGCGTTCGTCGTAGGCATCATATCCCCGTCCCCCTATCATCACGTGCGACTGATGGGTACCCTTCTCCACGACAAGGCTGCGCGGCGAGTAAGGCAGGGGCTTCCGGCGCACATACCCTTCCACTCCGCCGCAGGGAATATCGGCAACGGCACACTCCACCGTATGCACCACCTTTTTGAAGTCGATGTCGCCCAGCACAAAAAAGACCATGTTGGCAGGCTTGTAGTAGCGTGTCACAAACCGGCGCGCATCCTCGCTGCGGAAGCTGCGCAGCAGCTCCGGTTTGCCCAGAATGTTTTTTCCCAGTGCATGCCCCGGATAAATCAGTTCCTCAAAGTCGTCGAAAATAAGTTCCGACGGACTGTCTTCATAACTGCGGATTTCGTCGATTATCACTTCCACCTCCTTGTCTATCTCCGGCTGGGGAAAGACACTGTGAAAGACAATATCGGCCAGCAGCTCTGCGGCACGGGCAAAATGCTCCTTCAGAAAGGCGCTGTAGACTACAGTCTCCTCCTTGTTGGTATAGGCATTCAAGTCTCCGCCCACATTCTCCATGCGGTTCAGTATATGCCAGGCGCGCCGCTTCTTCGTGCCTTTAAAGATGAGATGCTCCACAAAGTGCGCCATCCCCTGCTCTCCGTCCAGCTCGTCACGGGTGCCGGCATCCACGGCAAAGCCGCAATAGGCCACGTTGGTAGGACTCGGCGCATGAATCAGGCGCAGCCCGTTGGGC
>JAHLFB010000281.1 GCA_018884025.1 Candidatus Phocaeicola faecipullorum | reverse complement strand
ATTAACCCTTCGTATAAGAACCATCGGAATATTAGTAATATGGCTTTTTTGTATGGTGATGATGAAGGGAATTGGAGGCGTTATGCAGGAGAAGATGATTTTATTTGGATAAGGCAAGTCCCTGCACAATTCGATTGGTCTTTTGAAGAGTTGGCAAGAGATGCGGATGAAGGTGAAAAAGGTGAGAATACTTGGGATAATTATCAATGGTGGAGAGAAAACCCATATTGGAAGAAGAAAGAAGTAAATTGATATGACAACAAAAGCTATACATATACTCATGCTCCTTGCAGCAATCAGCCTTTCCTGCATCGCTTGCTCGGAAGAAACCGTACCGCAACTCGTACCGGATGGTGGCGGACAGTTGCGTATTGCATATAAGATAGCAGGCGTTTCCATGTCTCGTGTACCGGAAGATGGTTGGGATAACGGCTGGAATGAGAATAAGGTAACCCGAATAGATTTGTTCGTTTTTAACAATGATGCTGACAAAACATTATTCAAACATGTTTCATCAACAGAGATACCAGAATTTGAAGAAGTTGAAAAAGCACAAACAGAACAAACTTTCGAGCAAGACAAATTGACTTATAATGACATAGTATCTGGAAGCTATACTTATTATATGGTAGCGAATTGTCCCTCTCTCGATGGCATAAACGAAACGGATTTTACCCTTGATGATTTAAAGGAAAAGCTGACTCCTAACTTGACTTTCAATCAGCCGCAGACATCTTTTGCCATGGATGGGATGATAGAGAATACTCCAAGCCCAACTGATAATACCATCACTTTAAGTTTCAAACTGGAAAGAGCTGCCGCAAAGATACGTTTGTCAGTCTTTGGCGTTAACGATGAATCAATCATCGATGAGTGTAGCTTTCGTTTGCATAACTATGTATCAGACGGGACGTATGTGTTAACGGAATCAGAAAAGTATTGCATTAATACAAGTCAATTGCATCATGATATGCCGCAATATCAGGACTGGAATAGCACATTAAAATATCACGATACAGAAGAAAATATAGATAAAGCCATATTCTATTCTTATCCTAATGACTGGTTTGATGAAAGTTTGTTGAATGAAGACGGAACATTTATAGCAGAAGATGGCGACACTTATGCTAAAGACGATTTAATAGACGAAGCCAGACAGACTTATATTGTAGTAGAGTATAAGAAAAATACCTATAAAGTTCCCGTAAACTTTTCGATAGCGAATGACAATGACAGGACATTTGCCAATGATGAAGAAGAAATAGCCTATATTAAAGAAATCCGAGATAAATATTACCGCATCAAGCGTAATCACATCTATGATATTAAGGCTACGATAGATGTAGAAGCGAATAAAATAGAGGTTGAGCATAAAATCTTGGTAAACGCTTGGAATGAGAAAGAGAACATGGATGTAATATTTGGAGATGAAAGCAATGAAAGCAATGAAAGCAATTAAAAACATATATTTACGCATATTGTCTGTATGTTTATGGACATTGGCTTTAGCCGCTTGTAAGGATGATAGCTTAGGGATTCCCGATAAAGTGGTAGAAGGAAAGCCCATAACCGTATCGTTCAGCTTTTCGGCAGCACAGGAAAAGGATATTGTGGTAACCCGTGCCGACAATACCCATTCTACCCTGCATAGTCTTGCCATTTTCGTTTATTCCGGCGATGGCAGTATTTTCCAGCAACTTGTGCGTACTGCAGACAAAAGCCTGATTTTAAGTTCCAGAGATGCTACAAGTGATGCAGACGGTGTGCTTTATACGGTCTCTTTTGAAACTACTTCCGGTATAAAGAAATTGTTGGCAGTAGCCAATACAAGCACGACCGCTACGGATGGAGGTTATTGGGAAAGTTTGAGTACTATCGCTACAGAAGCCCAGAATGGGAATCTTACGTTTGACGAACTTAAATCATCGGTTATCAATCTGCGGAGCGCACTTTATACAAACCGTGAAATGCAGCCTATCCAAATAACTTCTTCTGACCAAATGCTAATGTCCGGATGGAATGAAAATGTGGTATTCGATACAAACGGCAATGTGACAAACTTTGGTACTAATGTCGGCAATAAGGATGTCGTCCTTCGCTTGGACCGTTCGATGGCACGTATTACGTTTAATATACCTTATAAAGCATACACTCAAGGTCAGCTGAACAAAATTTTCACCCCGACGAGTTACCAAGTGTACAATGTTCCGGTAAATGCTCATTTGGCAAACACAGGAGAGGTACCCGGTGATGAATTTAATTTTAAAAATTTTGCCGAAACCAATGTAGCCTCTGTGAACTCAGGAAATTACTCTTTTTCATTTTATATGCCGGAGAATGTTTATGATGTGGTTAAAACTGATAATGACGGGAATGCTATCACTACCTATCACGACCGCGATAAATGGAATTCAACGGATAACGTAGGTGCTTCACCTACAGAGAAAAGCGAAAATGACTTATGGACTTTTGCTCCTCAGAAAAGCACGTTTGTGGTGATTAAAGGTACATATGAACAAAGTGGAGGCGTTGACGGTGTTGATAAAGAATATACTGGTAATGTAGAATATACGGTTCATTTGGGTGACTTCAGTCATACGGGTAGTATGGGCAATTATTCTGTGGAACGGAATTGCAGCTATACTTATACAGTCAATGTTCTTGACGTTAACCGCATTGTTGTTGAAGCTAAAAAAGAAGACGGGAATTACCAAGAAGGTTCCGAAGGGGCTATTTACGATTATACGGAGTCGGATTATGCTTATATCTTGGATGCCCATTACGAACAGGTGTATTTGGAATATAATCTTTCATCGATAGCTAATGCGGTAAAAGAAAGTGAAGCATATAAGAATGGAGATGTAGATCAGGCTATAGCAGATGCCTTAGTATTGACTATCCGGTCTGAAGCCATGGATTATGAGCATGAAGAAACCGAAGTAGAGCCTTATAGTGTTCATAATAAACAAGGAACACTGAAACCTTATCAGATTTATGTAGACGCAGGGGCTGATGCAGAAATAATGAAAACAAAAGTTTTGAATGGCACTAAGGGTAAAATGTCGGGTTTTGATTACAAATGGGTAGAGTTTTGGCCACAAACAAAAACTACCATAGCATCTTATCCCGGTGTTTCTGGTTGGAGCAAAGATGATGTAACCGATTTGCGAAATCAAAATGTTTATGGCGGAAATGCAAGTGGAAACACAGGTCGGTTGTTGGATGTTTACGATGTGATTGTGGAAATGGGAAAAGCTGTAAAAGAAATATGTGATGGGAAAAGACCATCAGCACCGGACGCCGAGTGGGAAAGCGATCAGGCGGATACTTATAATGGGAATATAATAGTAGGCAGGAATACTGAGGGTAATTATGTGGCTCGTTTCACCGCTTTCGTCAACGAATACTATTATTATCATCATCCGCTGACAGGTGACAAAATAACTTCTTGGAGTCTCTTTACCAATAAAATACCTCGTGAAATGATTGTGGCTATGAGTACTTCGGTCTCAGCAGATGGTAATAGTACGTATAGTGTATTGTATTCTTATATTTCACAACTATCTATACAGACGTTTTATAATTCACGGGTAACTAATATCAATGGGTTTGGTATAGAAACGTATAATGAAACTCCTCTTTGCCTGTGGGGAAATCCTAACGTTAAAGACGTTACTATTGATGATGGACTTACAAATCAATGGAATCTTTTACGTAATAATCGTACCGACGAAGACCGTTGGAATTGGAATACTTATATTGACCAAGGAAATAATGGTTGGACGAAACCTTTAACATCAGAGTATGCTGCACATAAGTTGGAAAATGCTTATAATGTAGAATATGCGTATGCTGCATGTATGTCACGAAATAGAGATTTGAATGGTAATGGTACGATTGAACAGAACGAAGTCCGTTGGTATTTAGCTTCACTGAACGAATATATACGTATGAGCATCGGCGCAGGTGCAATCTCTAATGCAGCCCAACTTTACAAAGGAGATAAAATGGCTATGGTATTCGAAAAATATCCTGTCCAATATGCCCAATATGGTTCTCTTTACTATACAAGTAGTGATGCTGATCAAAGGGTTTTTTGGGCAGTAGAACAAGGATCGTATAGTGCCATAAACCAGTGGACAGGGGATCAATATAATGAAAAGGTTCCAAAGCCAATTCGTTGTATTCGAATATTACCTGCTGAAAAAAATGGATATGATATATCGTCAGTATATAGTCATGAAGGTGTTACTGATGAGAAAAAGTTACGATCTGATGCCACTTATGAAAAAAACGGTAATGTACTTAAATTTAAAGATCGATTGGTTGATGCTCTTTATCGTGAACGTACAGATGGTTCACTGGATGAGCATACAGAAGATGACCCGGCAAATTCTTTCTATGAGGGAATTGTTGTGGCAGAGAATTATGTAGGGTATGAGGACGGTAAGAATGATGAATTTAAACTTGGAGAGATTGTAGGTTATAGTGGTATAAGCTATTCAAGCCCCCCATTGGATATTCCTTATTATACCTATAATGATCCATATAATGATCCATATAATGATCAGAAGCTTTATTATTGGAGCTATAATGATATAGAAATGGAGAATCCATGTGAAAATTATACAGAAGGAGGATATTCATGGCGAGTACCTAATTTAGTAGAGCTTTCAGCAATGAATGCAGCTGGGCTTTTAGATGACAATACAGGTTGTTGTACACGATTTAGTAATATTCATGTCCGACATGGTTTTACGTTTGCTACTTGGATTAACTGTCCTGGTCCAAGAGATGACGGATTGACATCATCTGTCAAAATTCGTTGTGTTCGCGATGTTCCGGAAGGGGATTTTAGTAACAATTGAATATATAGATAATATTTAGAGCGTCCAGTTTAATGTTCCAGTTTTTGCATTAAAAAATGAGTTTTTTGTTTTCTAATGCATTGATAACCATATAATATGGACATTCAACAATAATAAAAAATTATAATGCATTCTCAGAGTGTTAAAATTAATCTGGTTAAGCATTTGTTTCTATCTTTATGTCAGAATCTTATAGATAAATGAAATGTTAAAATTGCAATAAAAATAAGAACGTAAAACTGGACACCCTAGATAATATTTATAACCCTATTGAGCCTTCTAAAGGTTCAATTATCTCTATCAACAGCAGGGAAGTGTCCCTGCACATATTTTAATTAGTAATCTCAGAAGCCGGTTCGCAGGGATGCGCGTCGGCTTCGCCTTTTAGGATGGACTTTATGGCAGGGCAAAACTGTTTGCGGACAATCTTCGGTGTATTGCCACCATGCATCATGGTATTTCCGGAGTAAACCAGGCTTATCCGGAAATGCAATTGTTTGCTCGGTCCTACGCATTCCAGTCCTCGCTCAGCCCTGACCTATCAGGATAGCAGTCCTGACTATAGAGGACTGGAAATGCAGATAAGTGTTGTCAGACATGCTTGGACATTTCTTTTTGGAGCAGGATTTCTTCAAAGGTGTTGGTAAACTGATAAAGATTCCCTAACTTTGTATGCAATCATTAAAAGCATCGATTATGAGATACTTGGATCCTAAAGCCGACCTGACTTTCAAGAAAGTGTTCGGCGAACACCCCGACTTGGTCATCAGCCTGCTCAATGCCTTGCTGCCTTTCGAAAAGCCCGAAGAGGAGATTGCGGAAATCGAATACCTGACACCGGAACTGGTGCCGGAGACACCGCTGAAGAAGAACAGTATCGTAGACGTGAGGTGCAAAGACAAAATGGGCAGGCAATTTTTGGTGGAGATGCAGATGCTCTGGTCTCCTGCGTTCATGCAGCGCGTATTGTTCAACGCCTCGAAAGCGTACGTGCGCCAGCTTGGAGGCAGAGAGAGCAAATACGAACTGCTACAGCCCGTGTATTCGCTCAACTTGGTAAACGATATTTTCCTGCCGGATGTGCCGGAGGCTTACCACGACTATAAAATCGTGCAGGTGGAGCATACGGACAAGGTGATAGAAGGGCTGAGGTTTATCTTCGTAGAGCTTCCCAAATTCAAGCCACAAGATTTCAAAGGCAAGAAAATGGCGGTACTTTGGTTGCGGTATCTGACGGAAATAGACGAGCATACGCGGCA
>JAHLFB010000280.1 GCA_018884025.1 Candidatus Phocaeicola faecipullorum | reverse complement strand
CAACTCGCTGAAAATGCTCAACTGGGAGAATTTGGTGATGCCCGTCAGGAACACGAAACGCAGGTAGGGGTCGCAGCCCTTCAGCGGGCTGTAGAAATTGCGCATGACGTTGCGCAGCACCGGAAGGTCTGTCTCTTCATGCACCACGTCCAGCAGAGGGGCGTCATATTCATCAATAAGTACAACGACTTGACGACCGGTCTGTTGATAAACACACTGAATCAAGTTGGTCAACCGTATATTGCTATCCTCCAAATCTGTAGAGATACCAAACTTACGCTCTTGCCTGCTCAGTTGGAAATGCAGGTAATTTTCCAACTGTTTCCGATCCATGTGTTTGCCTTGGCTCATGTCGAAATGCAGCACCGGGTACGCCTGCCATTCTTGCTCCAGCTGTTCGATGGCCAGGCCCTTGAACAGTTCCTTCCGCCCTTCGAAAAAGGCATGCAGCGTGCTCACGAGCAACGACTTGCCGAACCGCCGGGGACGACTGAGGAACTGATACTTGCTGTTGGCATACGCCATACGATAGACATAAGCCGTCTTGTCTATATACAGATAGCCTAACCTACGGAGTTCAGAAAAGGTCTGGATCCCTACCGGATATCGTCTGATGCCTTGCTGTTGCATAATGGTTCGCGTTTGATGGTTACCATGCAAAGGTAAGTATTCCACAGAATTTCTGCAATAATAGCCCGTCATTATTCCAGACTATTCCGCAAAAATCCTAAAGACTCTTCCCGCCAAGTCTGTAATCTCGCCTGAAGTTGTTGTCTGTTTAATGCATAATCCAGTGACACATCTAATTCTGCCTCCCCATATACGATATGCTTTTCCAATCCGAACATCTTCAACAGCGATTCAATCCGGGATAAGCCTCTCGCCTTGTTGGCTATCACGATGAAAGGCTTCCCGAACAGAATGGAAAACACCGTCGCATGAAAGGAGTCCGTTACGACAAACTTCGCATCATAAAAATCTTTCAACCATTGCTCCACAGAGGGCTGCACACGTTCCTCTAATGGTGCATCCCCATCTTCGAAACGAGAGTTGGCCCGGTAAGGTTGATAGTGATAATGCCCGGCCAACTTCTGAACGATATGATTTTTTTCCGGAGTTTCGTCCAATATATAAGTCAGCAGCTGCCCGCGCGATGGTTCCGACAGTTTATCACTAAACAAAGCAACATAATCTTCGGCCGACAACAACAGGGTCGGATCCAGCACATGCACGGCCTCGCAGTGAAAATGCTCCTTACAAAGTTTCACGGCAGAATCTTCACGCACAGACACACCGTCAAACAATCGCACCAACGCGGCGCATTGTGCCGTCTGTCCGGGAGTATATTCCCATTCTGCTGTACCGAAAGAAACGGCATAGGCTATCCGCCTGACATCTTTCCAATTTCTCGCAAAAGAAAGATACGCATCCGTGATAGGTCTGTATGAATAGATGGGGCGCCAGATCTGGTCACTGCCTACCACAAAGGCATCATAATCGCCTTCATGAATATTCGTAAAACGGCTGACCGTTCGTGTAACAATCTGATTATCTACAAATTTCCATACATTCCTCAGCAGCAATGGCTGTGTCGCATTATACCATTGTTCATAGAAAATATGGACATTTTTCCGGAACACGAACTTTCTGATGAGACGCTTGCCATAAGCCAAAGGCTTGCGCCACAAAGGCTGTTTCAATTCCCGAGGAAAAGCTACGGTTTCTACCGTATGCCCCATGCGTTTCAAGACGGTCTGTAAGGCATAGTTCTGAAGGATGCCACCGTAGTTGCCGTGCAGGGGGAGGGTTATAATGGCTATTCGCATATCACTATTACTTCAATTCTTTTCTAAATATTTTTTTCACCTGTTCTTTCCGATATTCTCCTAAGATCCGGGAAGCAACTTGCGACAAACGCCTTTTTATCCGCGACCGTATAGAAAGGCGTGTGCATTTGCATATCCTGTCTGCAAATGTCAACTCTCTATGGGCATAAAACTGTAACCTTTTGGAGGGAAGTGTCACGGACCGCTCCAATGCAGGATTAGAGCGAAGCACCTTTTCATAATCTGTCGGATACAAAATAACTCCTGCCTTACCTAACATTTCTTTTCCCCGAACGCTGTTTACCAGCAATGCTGTCATCCCTTTATCGTCATCCAGTTCAGGAAACACATCCTGCAATCCCCAAAAATCCCCCAACGTCATGTCGTTCCCACTCTTGCCACACTTCAACGGACAGGCATAGCAAGAAGGACGCAAATACAAATCCGCCAGGAACCCACGAAGGAAAAGATTCTCATTCACAGGTATACGAGAGCAAAAACTGAATTTTTCTCCACTCCCGTTGGTCGTGGAGAGGACGAGAGCAAAACTGTATTTTTTCCAACCCAACGTCTTATCCCTGAAAGAGATGCCCTCTACGAGGACATCTTTTTCATGAATAGGACGAGGCAAAACTGTATTTTTTCCGTCGCGCTGACGCGCGATTTCTTCCTTCAAGTATTCACGCCAGACACCGGGACTGGGAACACCGTGGCAAATCACATCCACCGCCAACAGGTTCGCATAATCTTTACAAAGGAACTTCTTCAAACCGGCTATCTGGCAGGGAGTCCCTGAAAACAGGACTTTCCTGCCTGCCTTCAAGAATGCTTCCGCCTGCATATAAGAGTCACCCATCCGGCTCTGCACATACTTGGAACCACGGAAGCGAGCCAGTCCGTCAACCGTCTCCGTGTAGTCATGCACCACTTCCCAATCCGCACTGAAACAGGCTCCGAAAACCACACCTCCTTCCCGGATAATCTCTTCGGCCAAAGCCGTAAAGACGCCGCCGGAGGAACTGGCCAGACGAACCCCTTCATTCTTGTTCTTGGCCGCATACACGGCAAGCGGCTTCCGTTCTGCCACAGGCTGGTGGAGCATCGGACACACTCGTTCGCATAGACCACAATCTATACACTTCGACGCATCAACGTGCGGATACAGGAAGCCTTCCGTGTCTTCCTGGAAGGAGATGCAATGTTTCGGGCAACGTTGCACACAGGCTGAACAGCCGCAGCAGGATTGTTTGTGTAATAAAATTGTCATTTGATGATTTTATATACTTTCCTGGCCAAAAATACAGGTAATGTTAATAACGAATTAATCACATTATATACATAACAATACTTAATTGCCATGCCAGCTCCCATTGTCAATAAAATCATCCTTACAAATCTGACATTCACATTTCTTGCTGTGTATTGTGAAATATCTATTAAAGAAATAAAAGGAATAATATCCGATTCAACAAATTTTTTCAATTCATCTTTCACTAATAATCCCGAATTTTTTCTTTTCGTGTAATTGTAAAGAATACGTGTAATAGGTCTGTCTAAACCATAATTTACTGCATATTCTTCTACACAGCTTCCATATATGGGTATTAACTTGCGAAGGGATTCATAGTTACGCTTTATATTGTACAAAAAATTTGAAGGAGTTCTTAAAACAGATCCTAAATGAATTATATTATCCCAGTGTAAATTGACGTATGTACATTGCTTAAAATAACATATTCCTTTGGCATATAATAAATAATTGCAGAGAAAGACCTGATCCTCCCCTAATGACATCGTTTGATCAAATTTCAAATTTCTGTTTTCAATTATTTCCATCTTGAAAAACTTATTCCAAACTGGATATATCTGTTTTTTAAATGGATTATAATCACAGAATAGATATTTTCCACCTAAAGAATCTGTAATGATATCTGTACAAATATTATTTTTTATGCGAGTAATGATTCTTTTGTTTTCATAAAATCCACTTGTGTAATCAGTCATTAATAAATCTGCTCCATCTACCTTTTCACTATTGAGAATATTCAAATGTGAAGGAAGAATCGCATCATCAGAATCAACAAATGTTACCCACTCTCCGCTACAAACTGACAAACCATAATTTCTAGCAGCACTTACTCCTGAATTTTCTTGATGATAGTATTTTATTCTACTATCATTAGCAGATATGTTTCTAATAATTGAAAGAGAAGAATCTGTTGAACCATCATCAATTATAATGATCTCCCATAAAGAATATTCAGATTTTAAAATACTTTCAACACACGCTAAAATACACTTCTCACGATTATATACAGGGATAATAATCGAAACTTTAGGCTTACTCATTTCCTTATCCTTAATAAAGACAATAATTTATCATTTATCACTTTTTTTTCATTTTTATCCAATCCTGTGGCATAAACAGAAAGCACTGACAATAAAACGCATGCGCAGAAGATTAGTAGGAAATGGCTTAATTGTGATGGAACAAGATAATGACACATTATCATTGGTATTGGCAGGCTCAAACAAACTGTAGGACAAATACTTTTTAATACTTTATAAAGATAAAGTCTAATTTTGAAAGAAATCATTGTACGAATAATGAGAAGCCTAACTATAGCAGCTGTAACACTGATAAACAAGTGTATAACATATACCATAAAAGGAGGAGCTCCTAACTTTAATACCACATAGGCTAAAGGTATTATCAACAAAACAATTCCACCTATTATAGATTGATATGTTCTTATGTTTCCTGTTGCGGATGCTGCTATCATAATAGGATTTGACATGCTATCAATTATGACTATCACAAGTGATATCTTTAGAAATATCGCAGTATATTCTGGTACCAACTTCAACCAAAATTCTAAAATAGGTTGAGTCATTAACAATATGGGTAATGACAATATAAACAAAAGAAAAAAAGAAAACCTTGAACTGCGTATTATTAATTTATTCATACTTTGCAGATCGTTCTGAGCATAAGTTTTTGTTATTTGCGGATTCAACGCCACTTGAAAATTTGATGAAAACTGACTCACTGCACTTTGAATCTGTATAGCCATCCCTCTAGCCGCATTTACAGTAGGACCGAAAAACACATTCAACAACAAGTTTACTCCTTGAGTGGACAATATGCTAGCCAAATTACCCCACATACTCCAACCGGCAAACATAGTCATCTTTTTAAACAACGACTTATCCCATAGATATCTACATTTTGACTCTGGAAAATGCTTATTACAATAAAAATTATAGCAGAAACGAATAAGCAATTGTACTACTAATATCAGAAATGCGTAAAAAATCAATTTATCATAAGATGATAAAACAAGTAGATAGACAATTATAAGTTTCAACACTGCTTCAAGAATTGAAATATAGGCGAAAGCTGACATCTTTTCATGGGCTATTATATCTGCATTATAAGGCACGCTGATAATTACTATGGCTGTTGACAAAATGGAACATTGCAGA
>JAHLFB010000279.1 GCA_018884025.1 Candidatus Phocaeicola faecipullorum | reverse complement strand
GTAGGCAATACATATCATGTGCTGGTGATAGCGAATGCTGGAGACTTAACAAATGAGATTACTGATATAGAAGGATTAAAAAATAAGACTTTTAATGAAGTCATCGTTACACACGATACGGAACAATGGTTTCTGATGGCTTCGGAAAAAGACAGCGGAGAAATAGAAATACGTGCCAACAATTCCGAATACAATTCGACATGGGTATCGGTTGATGTAGAACGCATGACGGCACGGGTGGATTGTGCATGGGAAGATGAATATGAAGTAAGTGGTGACAACATGTCCAGTGACGGTGGAAATTCCAGTCAAGACAAAGATAAAATAACGATATTTGGTGCCGCTTTGGTAAACCGTTATGTAGGGAATACGTATGCTTTTAAACGGGTAACGAATGGTACGGATTTAAACACTGAAAACTATTTAGGTGATGAGACAAGAGAAAACGGGACAACTGGTAATGCCAGTAATTATGTATTAGACCCGCTGACAGTTTCAGGGAAGTATAATTCGCATTATACCTATTATTATATGGAGTATGTGAATTGGGATATAGAGAATGATTTTGCCAATCCTAAGAACAATGTTACTTCCGAACAGGAAGGGCGAACCTATTATTGCCTTAGCTATGCCCGTGAAAACATAAATACAGCAGAACAATTATCAAAAACAGATGGAATTCAACGATATGCTACAGGCATTATGTTCAAGGCACAATATACGCCTGCTGGATTTTCTGAAGGAGAGACATTCTATCGTTATACCTCTCGCAATGGAAACGGTTCGACCCTTTATACGGCGGATGCTTTAATGGATGCTTTCCCCGAAACCTTTACAGAAGAAAACCAAAGTGCATGGGGCGATATTGACGGTTGTGATGTTTTTCTTAACGGGTGTTGTTATTATGTTTATTGGATACGTCATGCAGATGGTGAAAATACCAATGTCATTAGTCCAATGGAATATGCGATTGTGCGTAACAATATATATCAGTTGTATGTAAATAGTATCAGTCAGTTAGGTACACCCGAACCGGATAGCAATGTGGAAGAAATAAATACTGAGGTGCATTTTCAAGTTAAACCTTGGAATATAAAGAATATAGAAGTACCTGTTTTTGATTAATATGGGGGAATGAATATGAGGCTATTCAAGATATACATTATCAGTTTGGTTACAATGGCAATGATTGTTGCTTGTACAGATGAATGGGATTTGCAGAAAAATAATTTTATTCGTGAGGGAGTGCCTGTAACAGTTTCGTTGGATTTTGGGGTTTCTGCTTCGAAGATAGCAAGTCGTGCAGCCGAAAGCGAAACAACGGAACGTACGGTGAACCGTGTATATCTTTTTGTATTTAACTCTGACGGTTCGCTGGACAACAAGCAATTGTTTACGATAAATTCATCTACAGAAAGTTGTATAACCTCTGTCACAAGTTTTCCGATGCATTCCGGTTACGACAAGCGTTTTTATGCTATTGCCAATCCTACCAGTGGCTCAGGTACGTTAGGAGCAAACGACCTTGCAACGATAGAAAGTGAGGAAGAACTGTTGAAACAAACCTCAAGCTTACTGAATCCTACCAATATTGAGCGTTCCTATTTTCTGATGTCCGGAAAAATGGAATCGGCTTCTGGAAGTACACAAATAGATGTGTATGAAGACGGCACTATACAAGGAGCTGAAACCTGTAGAGATGGTCAGCCGGTAATTGAATTGGAAAGAGTGGATGCACGGATTACATTTAAGATATATGCAAGTATTACTAATTCAAATTTCAAAGATTTTACTTTTATACCGGACCGATATTGGGTAGACAATATCCCCCAACATACTTATGTGTTTCCCCATGATGAGGATTATACAAAAACGGATGGTGTAAACTATGTTTCTATGTCAGATCCGGAGGTTGATGTACAGCATAATGTAGAAGGGCAAGAGAGTGATGAAAACGGAAAGTATTACTATTTCGAATTTTATATTCCGGAGAATCGTTTGCAACCTAAGAAACCGATAGCTGATGGGGACGCTACAGAAAATCAAGCGGAAAATCTGTATGCATTACGTGAAAAGAAATTGAAAACTCCTGCTACTGATCCCAATAAACCTGGAAAAACAGAAGAGAATGGTGCATTCGAATATGCCAATGATAACTCTACCTATGTTGTTTTTCATGGCGTTTTGTCGTATACAGATACTTCCAGCGGACAACAGTTTGTTTATTCCGATGCTACCTATACGGTACATTTAGGAAGTACAGGTAGTGCGAATGATAGCGGACATGAAAACAATGTAGATTTTGTGAACGATTATAATACATATCGCAACACGCACTATACTTATACCATTCATGTGACAGGTGTGGAGTCTATGCGAGTGGAAGTGGATAATGATCGGGAATTTCGCCCAGGTATTGAAGGCGACCTGATATATTCGGGTGATGCCGTAGAGGAAATGGATGCACATTATGGGCGTACTCAGTTTACTTTAAATAAGCAAGATATTATGGACGGTCTTTCTTGGGCAATACGTACACCTTTTCAAAGTGGTATGAAAGTTTTTGAGGAAGATAATTATAAGAAAGATGAGGAAGAAAGAAGGGTTCTGACAGATAGAAATAATTATACTGACGATGAATGGAAGAAACTTCAGACTGATTTGGATTTGAATGACTATAAATGGGTGCAATTTCTCATAAACGATGAAGTTGACATGGAAGATGCTCAAGTATTTCCTAAATATCCAGGATATGCCGCTTATGTAGGAGATGATTATGTTGATGATGTGATAAAAGAGCCTGCTCCTCCTTTTGGTGGTATTGGAACTGAAAAATCAGCTTATTATAAAGGTAAGAACGTAAAATTATATGATGTAAATCAACTATTAAATCATCTTTATGCTGATGCGTATAATGGAAGTGGGGTTTTTGCTAATGAAAACGAATCTGTTACAATTACGGCTTTTGTAGACGAATTTGTATATGTTTATAACCCCAAGAGAATATATTATCGTACACCACAAGTGGTATCAACCAGTTCAACGGTTGAAGGCATAAATTTAATGTTATGGCAAGATGTAGTAAATCGAGATAACCGCATGCTTTATCTTTGTACTACGGGAGCCCAATATAGTCCAGATGGTGAAACATCCGTTTCAAGAAATGTATTTACGATTGCCCAAAAGCCAATTTATACATTTTTTAATGAGAATGATCCTGATGTAACCACCGCTTGGGGTACGGAGTCAATCAATGAAACTGGACCTATTAGCCCATGGCCTAATGGGTGTGAAGAGGCAAACACTGGCTATAAAGCTGAATTTGGTGGAGGCTCTAATCAAAATGAATATAATAGTGTTGCTAAAGGGTTACCTAATACGCTTAATGTTCTTTATGTAGGTAATAACAAAAGAGACTTGAAATGGACTGATATAATGACATTAGAAGATAGAGAAGGAGAGGATGGAAAATTTCATCTAAATGAAGATTATAATAATATTTGGTATGCATGTATTGCGCGGAATAGGGATTTGGACGGAGATAATGAAATCGATGATAATGAAATTCGTTGGTATTTGGCATCTATCGATCAACTGACAGATTTATGGGTAGGACAATATTCATTAAATAGCTCAACATGGTTGTATGACGGAGATGGTACAAAAACGGCGCATGTGGCAAGCAGTAGTTATTATGATGCGGGAAATGGTTATAACTCAACAAATAAAAATGCAAGTAATCCGTATGTGATATGGGCGGAAGAAGGAGCTTCAAGAGGAGCGCTCTCCGGAAGTATAGGCTACAATGGACAGAGTGTTAATGCTGGTCGTTATGAAAATTCAAGTATGAATTATCATTACCGTTGTGTCCGCAATTTAGGCATAAGTTTGGATAATCCAGAGGGAGATTTTATTCCTTATGCGGAAATTGTAGATGAAAATCATGTTTATGAAAATGACGAGGGTGAAACATTTAACGAAGTAATCCTTAGTATGGAGCGTATGGAAACAAATTCCATTCGATCTGCCATATATCGTGATGCAGAATTGCCGGAACATCATGAACGGGAATATACTAATAGGCCGTATAAGGCATTTGCTGTAATAAAAAATAAAAAATACAATACAAGAGGAGAGGCTGAAAATGGGAACGTTGGAAGTTGGTTGGATTATAGGGATGCAATTCGAAGAGGTGTAGAAATTTGTCCTAAAGGATATAGATTGCCCAACCAACGTGAAATGATGTTGATGTATATGACTATACCAGACAATGTATTGTCATGGCACGGTGGGGCTAATCACTATGTGACTCGAACAGCTTTTAGTTTTGATAGCCAGTACAATGAATCACGTCCAGGTTTTAT
>JAHLFB010000278.1 GCA_018884025.1 Candidatus Phocaeicola faecipullorum | reverse complement strand
TGTCTGAAGTGGGCATTTGAATGTCTTTCGGTTGTCCACCGGATAAATAGAAAAAGTCCCGTAAAACGTTGATTTTACGGGACTTGTCTTAATTTGACTACCTAATGTCTTAGGTTTCAGCGGAGAGACAGGGATTCGAACCCCGGGTACCTCGCGGTACAACGGTTTTCAAGACCGCCGCAATCGACCACTCTGCCACCTCTCCAGAACTCCTTTTAGAAGTGCTTTGTTTTCAAAAGCGATGCAAAGGTATAGTTTTTTTTTGAATACACAAAACTTTAAGCTGTTTTTTTCTACAAAAATGATATTTTCATTGAAATTAATCGAAAATCATCACCGAAACAGATATCCGGACTATTTTTTATGCTTCCCTGCACCCTTTAACAACTCGCGGCTAAATTTCATTTCCGCCCTCTGTATATCATAGATTTTCTTTGGGCTCAGCACTTTCTGATATTTCCTGAGATATTCCAGTTCCAATTCATCAACCGTTATTCTCGTTTTAATCACATCTTCCGCAATTCTGGAATATTCCGTATCGGATACATTATTACTTTCTTTTGTTTTACGGATTTTTGCCCATATCTCCTTGTTACAAGAATATTTTTTATCCTGCAACTCAAAATACAGGGGGAAAAACTTTTCGGCTTCCTCATCCGTCAGTCCAGCTTTGTCTATGAGATACTGTTTCTGTTTCTCACGAAACTGCTCTTTGCTCAAACAGCCATTTTTATCCTGTGCCTGAGCAGCAAAACATATCATCAGCAATGTAATTATTGTAATAAGCCTATTCATACCCACTAATTATTAATTGTATATTTCAGTATCAACATCAGTAAGATACATATATAAAGTATAGTCATCCATCATTGTCTGATCCAATATCGGATCGATGTACTCATCAGGTATTCCCTGTATGGAATCCGCAGAAGATATATTTTCCATTTCATTTTCCGAATGCACCGCCCGGCCTTTCATCATGACACGCAGACCGAACATAATTCCGCAAAACATTGCCACCATGTAAACCCACGGCTTTACTCTTTCCCACAGGCTTATTTCTTTCGCTTCATAAGCCTCTGTTTCAGGAAGCTGCTTCATTATCTCAGGGACAAGGTTCTCAAAATAGCCATCGGGCACCTTAAAAGGATTGTCCTTCCCTATTCTGTTCTTCAATTCGGTATCTTCCTTCATAATATTTATCTCCTTCCTTTGTTTTTAGATTCAAAATAGTCAAAAAGGTTTAATCATTCATGCTGAAATATTCTTCTATCTTCTTCACGGCATGATGATATGAGGCTTTCAGGGCTCCAACGGTAGTACCCATTATCTCTGATATGTCCTCATACTTCATTTCCTTAAAATATCTCAGGTTGAATATTATTCTCTGTTTCTCCGGCAATCTGCTTATGGCTTTCTGAAACATCATCTGCGTTTCATTCCCGTCAAAATACGGATCACTCTCCAGCATATTGACAAGATTCAAGCCAGCCTCATCTATAGATATATTCTCCTGTGCCCTTTGTTTGTTCAGGAAATTCAGACACTCGTTAAGTGCAATTCTGTACAACCATGTAGATAGTTTGGCCTCACCTCTGAAATAATCTATATTGGTCCATGCTTTTATAAATGTGTTCTGCAGGATGTCATTGGCGTCATCGTGCGACAATACCATCCTTCTTATCTGCCAGTACAGTTGCTCGCCAAACTCCCGAACCACATCTTCGAATGCCTCACGGCGTGTTGACAAGTCACACAAGCGCTCCTTAATATCATCTTCTTTATTATTCCCCATAGTATAATAGTAAGTGCAGCATTATTTTTATACGTTAATACTTAAATTCTCATTAGCCAATATTGTATCCGGAAAAATTTCCTTAGCCTCGGCCAAAAGGCACAAATCGTCATCATACCTGGCAGAGAAATGACCTATCATCAGTTTCTTCACATCCGACATTTTAGCAATCTCCGCAGCCTGCCTTGCCGTGGAATGCATTGTAACCTTTGCTCTTGCCTTCTCCGTTTCCAGAAAAGTAGCCTCATGAAACAGCAGGTCAACTCCTTTTATCTGCTCTGAAATTTCAGGGTTATACAATGTATCCGAACAATAAGCATAACTTCTCGGCGGGTCGGAAGGTATGGTAAGCTTGCTGTTCGGTATCACTGTGCCGTCGTCACACACAAAGTCTTCGCCATTCTTAATCCTGTTTATCATGAACAACGGCACTTTGTAAAAATCAATCATATCCCGTATTATATGATTCGGTACAGGCTTTTCCCTGAACAGAAAACCGCACGTCGGCAATCTGTGTTTGAGAGGTATAGTCTCCACACTTACCGAACGGTCATCATAAACAACAGTTCTTTCGACGGGATTTATATCATGGAACACAACATCAAACGGCAATCCCTTGCAAAAGAAATCCAACTGCGGCCTCATCAGTTTCTGCAAGTCGGCATGCGCATAAATATGCAGATCGGCGGTTCTCTCTATCATTCCGAAAGTGGAAATCATGCCAATCAGACCAAAACAATGGTCACCGTGAAGATGCGAAATAAAAATATGGTTCAATCTGGAGAATTTCAGCCTAGATCTGCGTAATTGCACTTGTGTTCCTTCGCCGCAATCTATCATAAAAAGTTTCTCCCTTATATTCAAGACCTGCGAAGTAGCATTATGGCGCATTGTAGGCAATGCTGAACCACATCCTAATATATTAAGCTCAAATTTTTCCATGTGGGCAAAGATAGGAAAAGTAAGATGCAGAGCCAAAAGATATAGAATAATAAAGTTTAAATAAGCTGTCTGATAAAAACGACCCGTCATTTTGGACAAAACGTCTCGTCGTTTTGACTGAAACGCCTAAGCGTTTTTTATAAAACCAAGGAAGAGTTTAAAAGGAAGGAGCCGAAAGCGGGACTCGAACCCGCGACTTACTCATTACGAATGAGTTACTCTACCAACTGAGTTATTTCGGCGAGGAATTGTTTGAATTTGCGGTTCAAAATTACTTCTTATTTTTTTATTGACAAATGTATTTCCGTTTTTTTTATCATGCTTGCATATATTTATCACCGGTCACAGACAATAATATGTATATTTTTTCTAAAGATGTATTAACGAAGTACGTTTATTTCGTTGAAAATATATATCTTTGCATCCCGAATATGACATAAAAAAGACTTAATATAACACATTATATATTATTAAGAGCCAGAAGATGAAAAGATTTTATTCGGTTTTTCTATATCATAAAACTTCGGAAGCATACAGAAATGACCAAACATTTCTTTTTGCCAAAATCCGTTTTTCATTTTCATGTATGGCATATTTATTTTCCAGACATACAGAGATTTTTCTTTTCAAAAAAATAGAATTTACCCGGAAATGCATTTCGGCATATCCGGGATTTTTTTCGCCCAACAGCATTATACGATATACAACAATACAAATATATTAAGGTATGGAACAACTAAAGCACGAATGTGGAGTGGCGATGATACGCCTGATGAAACCACTGGAACACTATCAGCAGAAATATGGTACATGGATGTACGGACTCAACAAGCTGTACCTCATGATGGAGAAACAGCATAACCGAGGACAGGAAGCTGCCGGACTGGCTTGTGTGAAGCTGCAGGCTGCACCGGGCGAAGAATACATGTTCCGCGAGAGAGGGCTTGGCGCGGGAGCCATAACAGAGATTTTCGGAACTGTACACAGCTATTTCCGCGATCTGACACCGGAGCAGATGCGTGATGCCGAATATGCCGAGAAGTGTCTTCCTTTTGCGGGCGAACTGTATATGGGACACCTGAGATATTCCACTACAGGACGGAGCGGAATATCGTACGTCCACCCGTTCCTCCGCCGCAACAACTGGCGTGCAAAGAACCTTGCGCTGTGCGGAAATTTCAACCTTACGAATGTGGACGAGATATTCGCGTCAATCACTGCCGACGGGCAGCACCCGCGCAAATATGCCGACACGTATATAATGCTGGAACAGGTGGGACACCGACTGGACCGTGAGGTGGAACGTCTATACACTGAATGTAAAGGCGAAGGTCTGGAAGGTATGGACATAACTCATGCCATAGAAGACAGAATAGACCTGACAAACGTTTTGAAGACATCAAGTCCGGCGTGGGACGGCGGTTACGTGATATGCGGGCTGACGGGTAGCGGCGAAAGTTTTGCCGTGCGCGACCCGTGGGGAATACGTCCTGCATTCTGGTATATGGACGATGAAATATTCGTACTGGCTTCAGAACGTCCTGTGATACAGACGGCACTGAATGTTCCTGCCGACAGTATAAACGAGCTTCAGCCCGGTCAGGCAATAATGATAAGCAAAAAAGGACAGATGCGCCTGGCGCAGATAAACGAGCCTAAGCGGAAAAAGGCGTGTTCGTTCGAGCGTATATATTTCAGCCGTGGTAGCGACATGGATATATACCGCGAAAGAAAAATGCTGGGAGAGAAGCTGGTCAGGCCTATACTGAAGGCGATAGACTACGACGTGATACACACGGTATTCTCTTTCATCCCGAACACGGCGGAAGTGGCTTTCTACGGAATGCTGGAAGGTTTCGACAATTATCTGAATGAGCTGAAGGTACAACGTATAGAGGCCTTGGGACACAAACCGAGCCACACGGAGCTTGAACAGATTCTCTCGCAGCGTATCCGGAGCGAGAAAGTGGCGATTAAGGATATAAAGCTGCGTACGTTCATAGCCGAAGGAAATACGCGCAATGACCTGGCGGCACACGTATATGACATAACGTACGGAAGCCTGGTGCCGTACGCTGACAACCTGGTGATAATAGACGACAGTATAGTTCGTGGTACAACACTGAAACAGAGTATCATCGGCATACTCGACCGCCTGCACCCGAAAAAGATAGTGATAGTATCGTCATCGCCACAGGTGCGCTATCCGGACTATTACGGTATAGACATGGCAAGCATGGAGCAGTTCATTGCCTTCAAGGCTGCCATAGCATTGCTTGAGGAAAGAGGTATGCAGGACGTTATAATGGATGCGTACAGGAAATCGAAGGCACAATTAGGATTACCTAAAGAAGAGATGGTGAATTATGTGAAAGAGATATACGCACCGTTCACGGACGAGGAGATATCGGCCAAAATGGTGGAACTGCTGACTCCTGCCGGCACACAGGCCAAAGTGGAGATAGTATATCAGACACTTGAAGGACTTCACGAGGCATGTCCTGACCACACAGGCGACTGGTACTTCAGCGGAGACTATCCTACTCCGGGCGGAGTGAAACTGGTAAATCAGGCGTTTATAGACTACGTCAGTAAGTTTGTCAGTTTATAAGTTTGTCAGTTTGTTGATGCAACCAACGGTCAACGAAGTTAAACTTAAAAGCTCAAAAACTTAAAAACTCAAAAACTTAAAAACTTAAAACTCAAAACTCAAAAACTTAAAAACTCAAAAACTTAAAAACTTAAAACTCAAAACTCAAAAACTTAAAAACTTAAAAACTCAAAAACTCAAAAACTTAAAACTCAACATATGCGAAATGTAACATTGATCCTCGACGACGGGAGCCGCTTCCATGGCAAGTCGTTCGGTTATGAGAAACCGGTAGCGGGCGAAGTGGTGTTCAACACAGCCATGACCGGTTACCCTGAAAGTTTGACAGACCCTTCGTACGCCGGTCAGCTTATGACACTGACTTATCCTTTGGTTGGAAACTACGGTGTACCTCCTTTCACTTTCGCGGAAAACGGACTTCCTCATTTTATGGAAAGCGAAAAAATTCATGCCGAAGCGATTATCGTAAGCGACTACAGCGAAAAGTATTCTCACTGGAATGCGGTGGAAAGCCTTGGCGACTGGCTTAAACGTGAGCAGATACCGGGAATAACAGGCATTGACACCCGTGAGCTTACAAAGGTATTGCGCGAACACGGTGTGATGATGGGAAAAATCGTATTCGACGATGAACCGGACAACATCCCTCAGGCTGAATATGCCGGAGTGAACTACGTTGATAAGGTTTCCTGCAAGGAAGTAATCCGCTACAACGAAGGCGAAGGCAAGAAGAAAGTCGTACTCGTGGACTGTGGTGTTAAATCGAACATTATCCGTTGCCTCTTGAAACGCGATGTAGAAGTAATCCGCGTTCCATGGAACTATGATTTCAACTCTCTTGAATTCGACGGTCTGTTTATCTCAAACGGTCCTGGTGACCCAGACACTTGCGATGCCGCAGTACAGAACATCCGCAAGGCTATGCAGAACGAAAAACTTCCTATCTTCGGAATCTGTATGGGTAACCAGTTGCTCTCGAAAGCAGGAGGTGCAAAAATATACAAACTGAAATACGGTCACCGCAGCCACAACCAGCCGGTGCGCATGGTGGGAACTGAAAAATGTTTCATCACTTCGCAGAACCACGGTTATGCCGTTGACAACAACACTCTTGGCTCAGACTGGGAACCACTGTTCATCAACATGAACGACGGCTCTAACGAAGGTATCCGCCACAAAAAGAACCCTTGGTTCTCCGCACAGTTCCACCCGGAAGCTGCAAGTGGTCCGACAGATACAGAATTCCTGTTCGATGAGTTTGTAAAATTGTTATAAACCAGGTTACAAGGCTTCTTTTCAGTTACAAGGCTTCAGTTACAAGTTGACAAGGCTCTCCATCCGGACGGCAACCTTGTCACCTCGTCAACTTGTCAACTCGTAACTAAAAAAATAGAAGGCTCTCCATCCGGATGGCAACCTTGTCACCTCGTCAACTTGTCAACTCGTAACTAAAAACAAACTTAAAAACTTAAAAACTCAAATTCATGAAAGAAAATATAAAGAAAGTATTATTGTTAGGTTCCGGAGCACTTAAAATCGGCGAAGCCGGTGAGTTCGATTATTCCGGTTCACAGGCTCTTAAGGCTCTTAAGGAAGAAGGTATAGAAACCATCCTTATCAACCCTAATATCGCTACAGTGCAGACTTCAGAAGGAGTTGCAGACAAGATCTACTTCCTGCCTGTAACACCTTACTTCGTAGAAAAAGTAATAGCTAAGGAACGTCCTGACGGCGTACTGCTCTCATTTGGTGGACAGACAGCATTGAACTGCGGTGTTGCTCTCTACAAGGCAGGTATATTCGAAAAATATGAGACTCGTGTTCTTGGTACTCCTGTACAGGCTATCATGGACACTGAGGACCGTGAACTCTTCGTTCAGAAACTTGACGAAATCAATGTCAAGACTATCAAGAGTGAAGCTGTAGAAAACATAGAGGATGCACGCCGTGCGGCAAAGGAACTTGGTTATCCGGTTATCATCCGTGCCGCATATGCGCTTGGTGGTCTTGGTTCCGGTTTCTGCGACAATGAAGAAGAACTTAACGTATTGGCTGAAAAGGCTTTCTCTTTCTCTCCACAGGTGCTTGTAGAAAAAAGTTTGAAGGGATGGAAAGAAGTGGAATACGAAGTGGTGCGCGACCGTTTCGACAACTGTATCACTGTATGTAACATGGAAAACTTCGACCCGCTGGGTATCCACACCGGTGAGTCTATCGTTATCGCTCCATCACAGACTCTTACAAACAGCGAATACCACAAGTTGCGTGAACTCGCTATCCGCATCATCCGCCACATCGGTATCGTGGGCGAATGTAACGTGCAGTATGCTTTCGACCCGGAATCGGAAGACTACCGTGTAATAGAGGTTAACGCTCGTCTGAGCCGTTCGTCTGCTCTTGCGTCTAAGGCTACAGGTTATCCTCTGGCTTTCGTTGCCGCGAAACTTGGTTTGGGATACGGACTGTTCGACCTTAAGAACTCTGTAACAAAGACTACTTCGGCATTCTTCGAGCCGGCTCTTGACTACTGCGTATGTAAGATTCCTCGCTGGGACTTGGGTAAGTTCCACGGTGTTGACCGCGAACTTGGTTCAAGCATGAAGTCGGTAGGTGAGGTGATGGCTATCGGACGTACTTTCGAAGAAGCTATCCAGAAAGGTCTGCGTATGATTGGTCAGGGAATGCACGGTTTCGTTGAAAACAAGGAGCTTGTTATCGACGATATCGACAAGGCTCTCCGCGAACCGACAGACAAACGTATATTCGTAATCTCCAAGGCTATGCGTGCGGGTTACACTGTTGACCAGATACATGACCTTACAAAAATAGACAAGTGGTTCCTCGACAAGCTGCAGAACATCATGCAGACATCCAAGGAACTCCACGAATGGGGAAACAACCATACCCAGCTTTCACAGTTGCCAAATGAATTGCTCTACAAGGCAAAACGTCAGGGATTCTCTGACTTCCAGGTGGCTCGCGCTATCGGCTATCAGGGTGAGATGGAAGACGCTATCGTTGATATCCGTAACCACCGTAAGAGTGTAGGTATCGTGCCTGTAGTGAAACAGATAGATACTCTGGCTGCTGAATATCCTGCACAGACCAACTACCTGTATCTGACTTACAGCGGTGTGGCTAACGATGTTCATTACCTTGGCGACCACAAGAGTATCGTGGTTCTCGGTTCAGGAGCTTACCGTATCGGTTCTTCTGTAGAATTCGACTGGTGTGGTGTTCAGGCTCTTAACACTATCCGCAAGGAAGGTTACCGCTCTGTAATGATTAACTACAACCCTGAGACTGTGTCAACAGACTACGATATGTGCGACCGTCTGTACTTCGACGAGCTGACTTTCGAACGTGTAATGGATATCCTCGACCTGGAAAATCCTCACGGAGTAATCGTTTCTACAGGTGGACAGATTCCTAACAACCTGGCGCTTCGTCTTGATGCCCAGAAGGTAAATATCCTTGGTACTTCCGCCAAGAGCATTGACAATGCAGAGGACCGCGACAAGTTCTCGGCTATGCTCGACCGTATCGGTGTTGACCAGCCTGAATGGAGTGCGCTTACTTCTATGGAAGATATCAACGCATTTATCGAGAAAGTTGGATTCCCTGTATTGGTTCGTCCTTCATACGTGCTTTCGGGTGCGGCCATGAACGTATGTTCTAACCAGGAGGAACTTGAACGCTTCCTGCAGCTTGCGGCCAACGTATCGAAGAAACACCCTGTGGTAGTGAGTCAGTTCATAGAACATGCCAAGGAAGTTGAAATGGATGCTGTGGCACAGAACGGTGAAATCGTGGCATACGCTATTTCTGAACACATCGAGTTCGCCGGTGTACACTCAGGTGACGCTACTATACAGTTCCCTCCACAAAAACTTTATGTTGAGACTGTACGCCGTATCAAACGTATCTCCCGTCAGATTGCGAAAGAGCTTAATATCTCCGGTCCGTTCAACATCCAGTTCCTTGCACGCGAAAACGATATCAAGGTTATCGAATGTAACTTGCGTGCCAGCCGTTCATTCCCATTCGTAAGTAAAGTATTGAAGATTAACTTCATCGAGCTTGCTACTAAGGTTATGCTCGGTCTGCCGGTTGAAAAACCTGAGAAGAACCTGTTCGACCTCGACTATGTTGGTATCAAGGCAAGCCAGTTCTCGTTCAACCGTCTGCAGAAGGCCGACCCTGTATTGGGTGTTGATATGGCATCTACAGGTGAGGTGGGATGTATCGGCGACGATACTTCATGCGCGGTATTGAAGGCTATGCTTTCTGTAGGTTACCGCATCCCTGAAAAGAACATCCTTATGTCAACAGGTACACTGAAACAGAAGGTTGACCTGCTTCAGGCAGCACGTGCCCTCAAGGCTAAAGGTTACAACATCTTCGCTACAGGTGGTTCATCCAAGTTCCTTACAGAAAACGGCGTAGAAAACACTCGCGTTTACTGGCCAAGCGAAGAAGGACATCCTCAGGCTCTCGAAATGCTGCACAAGAAGGAAATTGACATGGTGGTAAATATCCCACGCGACCTTACTCCAACCGAACTTGAAAACGGTTATAAGATCCGTCGTGCAGCTGTGGATTTGAATATTCCTCTCGTGACAAACGCACGTCTTGCAAGCGCATTCATCAATGCGTTCTGCACAATGAGCATAGACGATATAGCAATCAAGAGTTGGGAAGAATATAAGTAAGGAAGGTAAATAAAGTATTAAAGGAGGTAGAGGAGTAAAGTATTAAAGGAGGTAGAGGAGTAAAGTATTAAAGGAGGTAGAGGAGTAAAGTATTAAAGTATTAAAGGAGGTAAAGTATTAAAGGAGGTAAAGGAGGTAGAGGAGTAAAGTATTAAAGGAGGTAGAGAAGGTAAGTATTGAGCTTTACCTTCTTTACTACTATATTACTTTAATACTTACTACTATATTACTTTAATACTTACTACTATATTACTTTCCCCCCAGCCCTCTCTTAGGGAAAGTTTCCACCAAGAGAGGGCTTTTTCTATTTCTTATAACCGGAGTTTTGCAGTATTCCGTTATTCATCTGAATAATCTTTTCCGGAATTGGGAACACAGTGGTAAATCCGGTATTCTCATTCTCCAGTTGAGGACGGCAGCTATATGCTTCAGTGTAAACTCCGAACCTTATCATATCCTGACGGCGCCATCCTTCCCAGGCAAGCTCAAGCATTCTTTCATCCAGGATATTTTCAAGAGTGGCA
>JAHLFB010000031.1 GCA_018884025.1 Candidatus Phocaeicola faecipullorum | reverse complement strand
TGCAATTTCCGCTCATTCTCCAGCCTACGCTATAATTTAGAGCAAAGCTCTACAATAAACGCTGCGTCTCGGCATAATCCGAATAAATTCGGCTTCTACTCTCGACTTGCGGTTTATTTTCCCGATTTTTCTATTTATAGCCCCCTCATGAAATTAGTGCGCCGATAACAGAATAATATATAATGAGATAGAAAATCCCCTTGTCTGGAGGGGATGAGAATAAGATTACTCATACTTTAGATATTCTGGATTAACAGAATATTTATGTGGATTATAATTTTCATATTTTTCAAATATAAAGTTCCCCTTGCTCATCTCATATCTAATAGCATCATATACTTGCTGATATGTCAATCCCATTATTTTGGCAATCGCTGAAATTGACATTGGCTTCAGATTATTGTTGACGATAATAGAATATATGCAATGAGTGAGAGGAGACATATTAACTTACAAAGTCCCTCCACCATTACAGCAGAGGGACGATTTGACTTTATTTCACTGTGTTTCTGTTGTTCATGATGCCTTTATTCTGTTGGCTCTACTGGAGTGTCCTCCATGTCTCCTGCATCATATTCAAAATCTGCATTCTCATCCGCCATTTCGCCAGATTCGATGTCAAGATTGAAGCCATTTTCATCAGATGTTCCGTTGAGAGTGACGTTGACCGTCGTAAGGACATTGCGCTTGAATGACACTTGCTTTGTTTCGAGGATCTGTGTAATATTATTTTCTCGATACCAAATGACGTGCATATACATATTCTTATAATATGTGTTACCAAGCATTGCATCGCTCCAGCACTGGTAAATATCCTCGAAAGTGTAGATGGCTTCTTCTGTTGAGTAATCAGATGTTATGCCGTTGTAGAAAAAGTAGGCATAAGGGTTTGAAGTATTGCTGTTAATGCTGTCGTAATCAATGAATATTCCCAAAGTGCCGTCAGTTACACCTGTTACATTCAATTTCATTCCGAAGACGCACCGCTTCATTTCTATGGACACGACACCTCCCTCTGTCGGAACATAATCAGTGGTCTCTCCGTAATATCTGTCTGTTTCGGGATATTGTTTATAGCCGCCATTGTCATAATCCCATCTATATGTATTGTTACCATATATTACCGTATCTTCTCCAGCCTTGAAATTATTTGTTCCGCCCTTGCCGAGACCTGTCAGATGATAACTGCTGCCCAAAATAAATTCATTCCCTACTGGGGTTGGATAGGTTGGATAAAAATATTTACCTTCTGGATAAGAATAGTCAAAACTATCCTCTTCATAAGACTGATCTGAGTGGCAGAATGGCAAACAGTAGCCTTTGGTAGAAGAATAATCAGCAGAAGAAGAATAAGAAGAAGAATAATAATAAAATCTATAATTGTTATATGCCACCTTATTCTTCCCGTCCTTGACAAGTGAACAGACGAACTTGTACTTGTAGCCAGTCAGCAGGGAAATGTTCATGTCCGCAATGTTGTCAAATAGACCATAGCCATACACATCGTCGATGTTGCCGTCACGCTCCTTGTCATAATAGACATTGATTCCGTAGAGGTCTGTCGATTCCGTTTCCTCTCCAGCCGACTTGGATAACGGAGATTCTTCAACAGTAATATCTCCTTTGAAAGCAAAAGAGACATTGACAGTTTCTCCGACACTTTGCGGGGTATTTTCTGTTCCTGCCGTGGCGTCAATCTCTACCCTGTTGCAGGAGACAATGCACATTGCCAGCACAGGCAGTGCAAATAATAAAATCTTTTTCATTGTCTTGATATTTAATTGGTTGATTTATAAAACGACAGGTATATCGATAAGTGCTCTTATAGGCTCACGAATAGATACAATTGTACAATCTGAAATTTGAGCCATAAATTCAATCTCCACACTTGGCACATAAATGTCTGAATGATATAGAATAGTTGCAGTCGTTATCCCTTTTACTTCTGTCCATTGGTCAATGACCGTGCAATCGCAAGTATCTGGGGTATGAGATGTAAACTGAATTTTTCCTGTAATTTCAACACATTTACAAGGCAGGTTACTAAGGCTTAAAGCCATTTTTCCTTTTAATGCAGATTTTATTGCTTGTTTAAGCATTTCTTTTCTGCTGATTGTTTGCTCCATTCTTGGTACTGTTATGTCACCAACCCCAGAATGACGGATTTGTACAAAAAGAAAGTGTGAGGTTGTTTCGTCTATTATGTAGAAGGTTGTGGCTAACCCGAATCAAATAAACGATGCAATACCCCACACTCGAATAGATATGAGGTACCGCAGGGTACAAGATACCCTTACCCACATAGTCTAAACAAGAATGAGTGCTGTTCGTTGTCCTTGATTCGTTGAAAACTGCCACATTTTCTACATAGGACAGTGCGAAAACACTTTCAATATGTATTTATCTTCCTGATTTCTCCGGAAGACACTCACAAATGTATGAAATTTTCTTCAAACAGCACTCAAATTAAGGGGTATTGCATCTAAATATCAGTCTGTTTCGCCAGATACTCTTTCTCCGCTTTGATATACTCGCTCTCCACCTTGTACAGCCAGTATTCAGAGCATGTATTGAAGTATTTTAGGCCCGCCGAGTACATCGCATATTCCACATCCCAGAATATATCCCTCGGTTTCTTCTCCAGTTCAGCCAATTCTACTTTCAACTGTTCTCTCTGTCTGATACTTTCCCGTAATTTCTTGTCATACTCTCTGATTTCTCTTGTCGGAACGAAATACTCTGTGCGTGTCCTTTACCTGTACCTATGAGAGCAGGTATATATAAGGGTATGATTCCGACTTGATTTGGCTGTTTACAGGTATAGTTAAAGACATAGTTCCCAATTCAATTCTGACTTTTTGGGAATCTTCTATAACAGAAAACCCTCCCACATTGCTGCAAGAGGGCGTGTCTGTAATCTATTTCCTGAACAGGTCCGAATGTGTGCCTGTTCGGGCAAGTTCAAGTATCTGTAATTCGTTGTTGTCTGTCTTTCTTTCTGTATATCAGAAGCCAGTCTGGTCTGATATGGCACTCCCGATAGCCAACATAGTTACCTCGCAAGGCATGGTCTTTCTTTTCTTTTGGCAGGGGAATATCATTTGCCAGTTTGTAGATGACATCATTGAGTTCTTGAATCGGGAGATTTCTGCGTTTTGCCAATTCCCAGTCTTTTCTGTACTTGTTGGTAGTCGCAATCTGTCTCATTACTTGTATGCGTCAAGATAATCCTCAAATGTCTTATAAACTGTAACATTCCCGTCCTCTATATCTTTCATTGCCTGCAAGGTCTCATCGTTTGGGTCATCAATTACCCCAAGAGACTTAAGATAATTGACAAGGCTTTTACCCGCCTTTGTCCTCTCATTGACCGTTATAGTATATGTTGCCATATCGACCTCCTTTGTTTTCCGCAAATATAGGTACAAACCGAGAGCAGAGCAAATGAAATTTGTTTTGCCGAGGTGCAGTCCTATAAATGTCCGTCAGGACAAATATAGTCTTTTTATCTGTAACCGGATAATGGGATTGCCAAATCCATTCCAAATCCTGCTAATGTATTGGCGAGAAATCTCTGAAAGGATACCTTTCCTGTTTCTCGCCTTTACCCTAAATCAACATGGATTTTCCGTTGATGCGATTTTCCGTTGATGCGTAATTACCAACTACTTTTTGGGTATAATTGACATTTTTGGTTGGTGACAATGACAAAAG
>JAHLFB010000277.1 GCA_018884025.1 Candidatus Phocaeicola faecipullorum | reverse complement strand
ACGCCTTAGAAGGGCGTTGCTCTATCCAGCTGAGCTACGGAACCATCCTTTTTTATATTTCAGCATTTAAGTGATTCCGCTGCGATTCGAACGCAGGACCCACGCCTTAGAAGGGCGTTGCTCTATCCAGCTGAGCTACGGAACCATCCTTAATTGCGGTGCAAAGGTAGATGTTATTTTTTAATTATACAAGTGATTTAAGTTTCTTTTTTGTATTTTTTGTCTGTGCCTCTTGTATGAACAATATATTTTTTAAACAGTTTTGGGTATTCTGAATATTATGCTTAGTATTGCGAATGCGCACAATACCAGCGGATAGTACAGAAATTCCATGATATTAAGCGGAGATATCGATGCCAGTTCTGCAGCTATAAGGATTTGTGCGCCATATGGTATCACTCCCTGTATTACACAGGAGAATGTGTCAAGTATGCTGGCGCTTCTCCTTTTGTCTATCTTGTATTCGTCAGCAATCTCTGCGGCCAGTGGTCCTACTGTTATTATTGCTATTGTATTGTTTGCCGTACACATGTTTGCCAGGCTTACCAGTCCTGCTATGCTGAACTCTGCTCCACGCTTGCCGTTTACTTTTTTGGTCAGTTTGTGAAGAATATAATCTACACCGCCATTGAAACGTATAAGTTCAAGCATTCCTCCAGCCATCAGGGTTATTATGATAAGTTCTCCCATACCGGTTATTCCCTGTCCCATGGAACCGAACCATCCGAAGAAATCGAAAGCTCCATATGCCATGCCTATTATACCGGTTGAAATAAGTCCTAACAGTAACACCAGCATCACGTTTACTCCAGCTATCGCAGTGGCAAGCACTATTATGTACGGTATTACTTTGCCCCATTCTATGTTTGCCGCAGGAGCGGTGGTTTCTACATTGTTGCCATAGATGATATAATATACGAATACCAGAACTGCGGCAGGCAATGCAATCATCATGTTCATCTTGAACTTGTCTTTCATCTGGCATCCTTGTGTCCTGGTAGCTGCTATAGTAGTGTCTGATATGAATGAGAGGTTGTCGCCGAAAAATGCGCCGCCTATTACCAGGGCAGTCATGAAGGGGATGCTTACGTCGGTTTTCGATGCTATTCCTACGGCCACAGGTACTAATGCCACGATAGTACCCACTGATGTTCCTATAGATAATGAAATGAAACATGATGCCAGAAAAATACTGGCCAGCAGAAGGTTGTCGGGCAATAAATGCAAAGTCAGATTGACTGTGGCGTCTATGGCTCCCATGGCTTTGGCCGATTGTGCAAATGCTCCAGCCATGATGAAAATCCATATCATCATCATTATGTTCTTGTTGGCAGCTCCTTGCGAGTATTGTAGTATTCTGTCGTTCAGACTAAGACCTTTTGTTGTGGCTACAGCATATATTGATGCCACAATGAATGCCACTGTTATAGGCACTTTATAAAAGTCGTTTACTATTATAGACGTAACCAGATAAAGGCACAGGAATACCACGAGTGGCATCAGTGCAGCTCCGTTCGGCTTGTTTATAATAGGTGTAAGTTTGTTTAAGTTCATTATTCTGTTCAGATATTGTTTGTCCTTACGTGTGCGTCAAGATAGAAATCAATGTTTTCTTTCGATATGAGCGTTATAGGCATGTAATTGTATGGCTTTACATCTTTTTTCAGAATGAGATGCTCAAACAGACATTCTATACAGCTTTGTCCCTGCTCCGTTGGCTGTTGGGCTATTATAAAATCTATAGTCCCTTCCTTGAGGCATTTTACATTTCTTCTTAACAGGTCATATCCCATCATCTTGAATCCTTTGCGTCCTGTCTTTTGCATATATTCTCCGATGATGTATGCTTTCGAGTTGAATGTTATACCGCAGTTTATTTCAGGATGTTTCTCAAAGAATTCTTTCATAATTTTTTCATTGTCCTCCGGCTTTTTCACATAGAAATCAAGTTCATAGAGTTTTATTCCCGGACAGTTGTTTTTTATATATTCCCTGAAACCTTCTTCGCGGTTTCTCTGTTGGTTTGACCCCAGTCTTCCGCCGTATATAAGTCTGAAGATTACAACAGAGTCGTTCTTGTCTGCCATCAGGCTCAGGATACGTGCGGCAAAATATCCGCTGCTATGTGAGTTTTGCCCGTAGAAACTTAGCGGGTTGAGAGATTTCAGGTTGGAATCTATAAATATGAAAGGAACATTTCTTTCTTTAAGTTGGAGTGCGGTGTCTTTTGTCTCGTCTTCCGAGCTTGGAGCCATGATGACACCGTCGGGCATAGTTTCAAGCATTTTTTTACCGGCTTCGGAAAATGCTCCCGGTTCATACTGGTCGTAATATAAGATGTTCAGTCGTATATTGAAATCCTTGTATGTACTTACAGCATGTTTCATGCCGGCTTCTATATCCATCCAGTAGTCTTCCTGGGTGTGTAACGGAAGAAGGCAAGCCAGGTTATATTTTTTGTTTGACGCCAGTGCGCTGGCATACATGTTGGGCTGGTAGTTCATTTGTTTTAGGATTTCTTCCACTTTTTTTCTGCTGGCTTCAGAAACTCCTGTTCTGCCGTGGATTACCCTGTCCACTGTACCTACAGATACCCCTGCTTTCAGGGCAATGTCCTTTATGCGTATTCTTTCCGACTTGTTTTCTCTCATATTTACACCTTATTATATATGCTGTGGAATGGATTATAATGGAAATAAAAAAAAACGATACAAAACTACAACTTTTTTTGGTATTATGAAAATATGTTGTACCTTTGTGTGCGCACACGGATTGATTTCTTAATCAATATCAATCGTATGTGGCGCAAATGTTGACTAGTATAAGTATTTAATAAACCTATTTCAATAAAAATATTTTATTATGGCTAAAATTGTTACACTTGGAGAAATTATGTTGAGATTATCCACTCCGGGTAATACTCGTTTTGTTCAGTCTGATTCTTTCGATGTAGTTTATGGTGGTGGAGAAGCAAACGTTGCAGTAAGCTGTGCCAACTATGGTCACGATGCTTATTTCGTAACTAAACTTCCAAAACACGAAATCGGACAGTCTGCTGTAAACGCACTTCGTAAATACGGCGTGAAGACTGACTACATTGCTCGTGGTGGCGACCGTGTAGGTATCTATTATTTGGAGACAGGTGCTTCAATGCGTCCAAGTAAAGTTATTTATGACCGTGCACACTCTGCAATAGCTGAGGCTGATCCATGTGATTTCGATTTCGATGCAATCATGGAAGGTGCTGACTGGTTCCACTGGTCTGGTATTACTCCTGCTATCTCTGACAAGGCTGCTGAACTTACAAAACTTGCTTGTGAGGCTGCTAAACGTCATGGTGTAACAGTTTCTGTTGACCTAAACTTCCGTAAGAAACTTTGGACTAAGGAAAAAGCTCAGTCTATCATGCGTCCTTTGATGCAGTATGTTGACGTATGTATAGGTAACGAAGAAGATGCTGAACTTTGTCTTGGCTTCAAACCGGACGCTGACGTAGAAGGCGGTAAGACAGATGCAGAAGGCTACAAAGGTATCTTCACTGCAATGGCTAAGGAATTCGGATTCAAATATGTAATCTCTACTCTCCGTGAATCATTCTCTGCAACTCACAACGGCTGGAAGGCAATGATTTACAACGGTGAAGAATTTTATACTTCAAAACGTTACGATATCGATCCTATCATCGACCGTGTAGGTGGTGGTGACTCATTCTCTGGTGGTATTATCCACGGATTGCTTACTAAGCCTAACCAGGGTGCTGCTCTTGAATTCGCAGTTGCTGCTTCTGCATTGAAGCATACTATCAACGGTGACTTCAACCTTGTTTCTGCTGAAGAAGTTGAAGCTCTTGCAGGTGGTGATGCAAGCGGTCGTGTACAGCGTTAATATATTTAAGGTTTTATAAAAAAGGAATATTCAAAATGGCAAAATTTGATAAAGTTGCGGTATTGAACAAGATTGGTTCAACCGGTATGGTCCCTGTATTCTACCATAAAGATGCAGAAATAGCAAAGAAAGTTGTAAAGGCTTGCTATGACGGTGGTGTTCGTGCATTCGAGTTTACTAACCGTGGTGACTTTGCTCACGAAGTATTTGCAGAAGTAGTGAAATTCGCTGCAAAGGAATGTCCTGAAATGGCAATGGGTGTAGGTTCAGTAGTTGATCCTGCTACTGCTGCTCTTTACATTCAGCTTGGTGCTTGCTTCGTTGTAGGCCCATTGTTCAACCCTGAAATTGCTAAGGTATGTAACCGTCGTCTTGTAGCTTACACTCCAGGTTGCGGTACTGTTTCTGAAGTAGGTTTCGCTCAGGAACTTGGATGCGACTTGTGCAAGGTATTCCCAGGCGATGTTTACGGTCCTAACTTCGTTAAGGGTATGATGGCTCCAATGCCATGGTCTAAGCTTATGGTAACAGGTGGTGTAGAACCATCTAAGGAAAACCTTACTGCATGGATTAAGGCTGGTGTATTCTGCGTAGGAATGGGTTCTAAGCTGTTCCCAAAAGACAAGGTTGCAGCAGAAGACTGGGCTTATGTAACAGATAAATGTGCTGAAGCTCTCGGCTATATAGCAGAAGCTAGAAATAAGTAATAAAAGGTTATAAAAGGTGTATTTGGAAGCACCGGTGTGCCTGTCGGTTTTGACAGGTGTGCCGGTGCTTTTATTTGTTTCATATTTCAGATGAGAGGTGCTTTTAGGGCATAAAAAAAGAGTCCCGAAAAGGACTCTTTGTAGAGCGGAAGACGGGGCTCAAACCCGCGACCCTCAGCTTGGAAGGCTAATGCTCTATCAACTGAGCTACTTCCGCAACTTTAATTTTTGGTGGGCAAAGATGGATTCGAACCACCGAAGGCGTAAGCCAGCAGATTTACAGTCTGCCCCATTTGGCCACTCTGGTATTTGCCCATACACATTTAAGTGTTTTCAATAATGAGAGCGGAAGACGGGGCTCAAA